>NZ_JBFRSN010000213.1:0-7207 GCF_041473595.1 Vibrio sp. 10N.222.46.A1 | reverse complement strand
GCTCGGCATACCATTTGTACAACCGCTAAACCTAGACCTGTGCCTTGAGAACGAGTGGTAAAGAAAGGTTCCATAATCTTACCTTGTAGTTCTTTAGGCACTCCGGGGCCACTGTCTTGCACTGATATCTTAAGTTCACCGTTTACGGGTCTAAAAAACACATCAATCTGCGATTTCTTGCCAGCAATTTGAACCGCGTTCAAAACTAGGTTACTTAAAGCAGAAGCGATAGCATTGGCGTTGCCAAACATTTGAGTCTTTTCATCTTCAACTTCCTGACAATAATCAATCTGGTTGCTTTTTAACGCAGCCTCCACCATAGGATGAAACTCAATGATGAGTTCCGCGATGGTGAATGGCTTAACCACCTTGTTGTCGCCACCTTTGGCAAACAACAGCATGTCATTCACTTGTTTCTCTAAATCATGCAACCTATCCATCAGCTTAGATTGAAAACGCGTTTTTGTTGCCGGCGGCAAATTTGGCGCGGCAAGGTTTGATGCATACAGCATCGCACTAGAAAGCGGCGTGCGAACCTGATGGGCAAGCGAAGCGACCATTCTTCCGAGTGAAGATAAACGCTGAAGATCGCTCACACGAGACTGCAGTAGGCGGGTTTCTGTCAGGTCTGTAATCAAAATAAGCTGACCTGTAGTCGAGGCTGAAATCGCTAAGCGCACTTTTCGCCCATTCTTCAATGAGATCTCATGCCCATCATCGTCCCTTGGTTCAAAGGCATTTTGTATTACCGAAAACCATTTCTCGCCAACCAACTCAACCCCGAGAATACGGTGTGCTTCAGGATTCGCTTCTCTCACTTCACCATGTGTATCTAACAAGATGACCCCCGCAGGCATAACATCGAGCACTTGCTTATAGCGCTCAACCTGTTGCTCAACAGAATCTAGATGTGATTGATTTTCTGGTTCGTTAGATAGGTGCATGTCAAAAATTTGCCTCAAATACTAAAACAGCCTGACATGTACAACACAAGTCAGGCTATTTGCTATATTTATCACATAGTTAAGCAAGCAACAACTCGACTATGGTTTATCTGTTCGTTTAGCTAAAGTTGCCAAAAAGCTAAAATGCTAAAATGCTAAAATGCTAAAATGCTAAAGTGTGTACTAGTTTTCGTTTTCATCGAAAATAGGCACTAACGCTGCAAGTTATATTTACGCATTTTTTCGACCAGAGTGGTTCTGCGCATTCCAAGCATGTCAGCAGCGCGAGCAACAATACCGCCCTGAGCCTCCAACGCTTGATTGATCATATTCACTTCCATATCAGCGAGTAGTTCTTTCAAGTTAACCCCTTCAGCGGGTAAATCTTGAGGTGCGTTCGCATTGTCAGCAAGCTCATCGTGCTGCTCAAAACTGAAGTCTTCTGAGAACAAGTCAGAAAGAGCATCTCGCTCTTGCTCTTCCTCTGATGCAAAATTATTAAACTCTGGCTGAAACTCTGGGATATCACTGTATCTATATTTAGTTGGTAGATGATTCACATCAACCAAGCTATTTGGATATAAAATAACCATTCGCTCAACTAAATTAGCTAACTCACGTACGTTGCCCGGCCAGCAATGCTCCATCAAAGAGTTGATGGCACGGGGAGTAAAACAGATTGGCATGCCACCTTCAGCTTCCATTCTGGTCATCAACTCCTGAAGCAATAGGGGAACATCTTCTTTTCGCTCCTGAAGCGATGGCATTTCAATTGGGAAAACGTTCAAGCGATAGTAAAGGTCTTCACGGAACAAATCATCTTCGATCATATTTTCAAGATTGCGGTGTGTTGCCGCAATCACTCGAACATCAGCTTGAATGGTACTATTGCCACCTACACGTTCAAAACTGCGTTCTTGTAAAACACGAAGCAACTTAACTTGCATCGCCATTGGCATATCACCAATTTCATCAAGAAACAGTGTACCACCTTCAGCCAACTCAAAACGGCCTTTACGTGCGGTAATTGCACCAGTAAACGCGCCCTTCTCATGACCAAACAGTTCACTTTCGAGCAAGTCTGGCGGTATAGCGCCACAGTTTACGGGAACGAAAGGTCCTGAACGACGTTTAGAATGATAGTGAACATTACGTGCTACAACTTCTTTGCCCGTGCCTGACTCACCAAGAATCAATACGTTTGCTTCAGTAGAAGAGACTTGTTCAATCAAGTGACGAACTTCTTGGATACCAACACTCTGCCCAACTAGACTACGAAAAAGCGTATTCTTACGCGCTGAAGGTACAATTTGAACGCCTTTACGGCCTAAGAAGTCTTTACAGTGTCTTAGTGCATCACTTAATTGCGGGTAGTTAAGAGGAAGTTCGAGTTCACCAACAAAGTTAGTAAGTTCGTCAACCGGGTAATCGTTTTTGCCAATCACCAGTAAAGGGATGTGATTAACATGAACAAGCTTTTCATTCAGTAATGCGAAGCCTTTGGCTTTAATTGAACCAATGATGCAACCGGCCCACTGTAGGGACCAGTCAACTTTGTATGCTTGTTCAGAGCTGATTACTTCGCAGCTCTCTCCTACAAACTCTAATATTGTGCTTAAATTGTGACGATTTTGAGCGTTATCATCGACGACAAGCAGTTTTGCCAAACCTTGCATAAGTAGGAATTATTGCCTTTATTTTGGTGCGATGCGGAAATTGGTAAGCGACGTAAGAGACAAAACAGAGAAAATATCAATGATTATAATCTACGTGGACAAATCTAGGAAACCAGCAACGAAAAAAGCCATTAGGCTATCTAATGGCTTCTATTTTATTTGATTATAAAAATAAGGCAACCAAGCAATTCAGAGATATGCGATTGGTTTAAACTGGGATGTTTCTTTAAATACCAACATCCGCAGACGTTAAATTGTGATATTCATTCGGAATTTGGTCCCAAGCGCTCTTAATTTCGCGGATAATATCAATAACATCATCAATTGGCTGAGGATCATTTTTGTGATTTGCAGCAGAAATTTGCGTGATCATAAACTCATAAAGTTGATCTAGATTTTTCGCAATGTCGCCACCATCGGACATTGATAGGCAACTACGCAGGCTAATAATGATATCTAGAGCCTTACTCAGTCGCTCACCTTTCACCGGAATGTTGCCCGCTTGCATTGCTGCTTTACCTTGAATTAAGCGCTCGATAGCACCAGCCATTAGCATCTGAACAATTTTATGCGGTGAGGCAGCTGTAAGCTGGCTATCCACTGATACCTTTTTATATGCCTGTAAAGAACCGCGCATAGTAAACCTCTTCTATAAAAACTTTTTGTATTGTTGAACTGATTTGGCAGCATGTCGGTATTTATGTAAGTTTTTACCTACTAGACCAGTCTCAGACTGCATCAGTTCGACCAATTGTCTTGTTCTCGAAATGGCTTCAAACCACTCGGAGCTTTGCTTAACGTCGGGATATGAATCGATTAATTGAAGCACGTTTTGCAATAACTGTTCTCTGTTATCGACAAGATGCACGATTTCTTCAGCATTAATTTCACTAAATTCGAGCTTAGACATAATTAATTGATCGAGCTCACAAAGCTCTTGAAGCAGTTTGCTCATCTATTAGCCCATTGCACTCATCATGCTGCCTAACTGAGATTGCATCTTGCTGGTCGCATCCTGCATAGCAGTGAACTTAGAGTGCGTGCGATTCTGCAGGCTATCCATACGGCGATCGAGCGCGACTTGGTCATCAACCAACCGATAGTTTTGTTCGACCAAGCTCTTCTCTCTCGTACGGATAGAACCGGTAACACCCGTGATCCCTTGAATCGCATCTTCGACTTTTTTAGCGAAGCCATTGTTACCACCAAAGAATTCACCCAACTTATCAAAGTGATTGTTGAGTTGACGGTCAAGCATATCGTAATTGATTTCTAGCGAGCCTTGTCTTGTGGTGGTGATGCCAAATTCAGTCAAAGACTTTAGATTGTCTGGCGCGTCTTCAATGCTTGATGAGAACACACCTTTCAATCGTGAATCTGCACTGCGTACTGTACTGTCGCCAGAGAGAGGGCCTTTTTGACCAGTCAGTGGATCGACACCCGCTAAGTCTTTAGATACTTGGTAAAACTGATTATAAGAGTTAACAAAAGCTTCAATATCTTCACGAACACGATTACGGTCGTACTCAACACCAATCTCTGCTGGCGGCTTATCTTTAGGGGTTTTACCTTTAACCGTAATATCAATACCTTCAACGGCATCTTCAATCACATTGTTATTGCTAGAGAGCTGAGCAATGCCGTCTAGAACAACCATAGAATTTTGTCCTGCTTGCACTTCAGTCATACCGCTGTATTGGTCAAAAGACTGTTGAGCTAACGCAAGGTCAGCTTGAGCTTTATCAACCTTCTCTAAGTGTGCTCGTTCTGCTGGAGATAATTTCGCTCTCTCTAATTGCTGAGCCTGAAGTGGGGTTAGTTCACCTCTTTCAACTCTCTTCGCTAACTCAGAACGTTCATCAACCAATTTACTTTCTATTCTGGCTTTCTCGGCATCGAGTTTCTGCTGTGCCTCTTTGGGAGTAACATAAGAATCCGTCAACGTACCAGCGGCAGTATTTGACCACCCTGGAATATCAGCTGCTTTCTCTATGGCTTTTTCGTCAAGCTCAAGTTCAGGCCTAAAAAAAGAATCGAGTAATGTACCTGAAGCGGTATTGTTCCACCCAGGGATTGTATCTTCTGGCATCCCTGAAGCCGCTAAAGCTGCCGCATCTAGCGCCTTCTGACCAGCCATTGCCGCAGCTTGACCATAAGTTAAATTGTCACGGTCAAATTCAGCGAAAGGATCTTCGGGTTCAACGACGGGTTCCGATTTTCTTTCATAAATAGGATTACCGTTTACATCAAATATAGTGTTTCCGTTAGCGTCTCGCAGAGGAACAGCGAAGCCGTCTGGAATAGGGTTACCGTCGGCATCCAATTTGGGAGGGGCATCAGCCAAGACGCCTTGCGCTACTGAGCGAGCATCTTCTAAGGCTTTCAGTCTTTCCGATAGGGTTTTATATTCTAATTTTTTTAGAGGGTTGTTATCTTCAGAGTCAACGTGGAGTTTTATTTGATTGTCTTCACCAGACATATTTGAAGCGAGGACTAACCGTGGTCCTTCTTTGTCGTTAATAATAGAAGCTCGAACACCCGGATTATCCCCGGCACTGTTAATTGCTCTAACAACATCACGCAGTTTTGAGTTAGCACTAACTTGTGTCTCGAAGCTCTCTTTACCAAGCGAAACCTGCAGCTTACCTGGGCCAAATTTCATGTCCTCTGATAGTACATCAGAAGCCACTTTATGGCTCTGGGCAAGCTGCAACACATCGATAGCATATTTGCCAGCGATCGCTTCGGTAGTCGCGGTTGCAGAGACAAGACCTTCATCAGAGCTTTCTACTGTTCGTACAGCAAAAGCTTTGTCCTGGCGAAAGCTTGTCATCAGATTTTTCATCGAATCAAGGGACTCTCTGAGTCTTCCATAGGCACTAATGCTGGTGTCGATTCGCGTTCGTTCATTGTTGATTTGTTGCTGTTTAGGCACACGCTCCGAATCAACAATTTTGCTGACCATGGAATTGATATCCATGCCAGACGAAATCCCCATTGGGCCAAAACTCATTAAACCACCTCAATAATACGACTTAAACCTTAGCCTCCAATATTCCACTATTCGAGGTTTGGGCTGCTAGGCGCCTTAGAATTTCGAGCATTTCTTCATCGGGAATTTGGCGAATAATATCGCCCGTTGTGGTCTCATAAATGGTAACCACATCTCTCCCAGTCTCTTCATCAACCTTAAAAGCAACACCCTTGTTGAGAGAAGATATAAATTCGTTTACCTTCTCCACCATTTTGACTCGCTCCGCATCATTTAACTCTTGTCTATGTTGAGCTAATTTAATCGCCGCTTCGGTAGCCATCTCTTTCGATTTTTCTACCTTGTCATAAGATGTTGTTTCTTTCGGTTGTGAAGTACTCGACGCACTACTACCTTTATCGCTTGCAAATTTAATGCCATTAGGTGAGCCATAAGGCTGGATGTTCGATGCGTTAGATAATATTTCCATAACACTCTCCCTCCCAACTTTATGAGCCTAACAGTAAAACTCTACCTACAGTAGAGTTTACCGTTACTTACTGAAGTAAGTTTAGCCCAATAAGCTTAAAGCTGCTGATGGTGATTGTTTTGCTTGAGCTAAAATAGAAGTACTCGCTTGTTGTAAGATTTGAGACTTCGTCATTGCCGTTGTTTCTTTTGCGTAATCAGTATCTTTGATTCGGCTCTTAGACGCATTAACGTTTTCGTTAATATTTTCTAAGTTGCTGATTGCGTGGTCAAAACGGTTTTGGAATGCACCAAGAGAGGCACGATTACTGTCTACTGCCTTTAAGGCACCGTCAATAATAGATACAGCGTTGTTTGAACCTGCAACAGAAGTTACATCAATGTCGTTAACAGTAACATCCGTTACAATAGCCTTGCTGCTGCCAGGAATCTCTTTACCTTCTGCATCTTTACCAGAGCCAAGACCTAGCTCTTCAGCAAGAGAGCCGCCAAACTCAACATTACCATCAACTTTTTGGCTTGAAGCGAAGAGTTGCAATTTACCGCCTTCACCTACCGAAGCTTGAACATCCGGGCTTTGACCGTTTAGGTAAGTGGCAAGTTCTTCCATGTCATTACCTTTTTTCGCAGTAATCGACAGATCTTGAACGTCACCAAACTGATCTTGGTACTTCATCGTTAGGACAGAATCTTCACCTACGCGCCAAGACGTATCTTTCCCCTCAGCAACGCTATAACTCTTACCGCCCATCGCTTCAGTATCGGTACGCATATTATTCATTGTCAGCATTACTGCTTCACCAGAATCTGCACCAATTTGGAAAGATTGACTACCGAAAGTTCCGTTCAAAAGCTTATTACCACCAAAAGAGGTCGTTTCAGCGATACGGTTAAGCTCAGTGTTTAGAGCAGAGACTTCTTCTTGAATTGCAACACGTTCAGATTTCGTGTTTGAACCATTTGAAGATTGAAGAGAAAGGTCACGCATTCGTTGCAGGATATTGGTTGACTCATTCATTGCACCTTCAGCTGTCTGTGCAATAGAGATACCATCGTTCGCGTTTTTTACAGCCATATCTAGGCCACGACTTTGCGACGTTAAGCGGTTAGAGATTTGTAGGCCTGCA
>NZ_JBFRSN010000212.1:0-1099 GCF_041473595.1 Vibrio sp. 10N.222.46.A1 | reverse complement strand
GAGGTTAATGGTACTAATGTTGCCGTTAATCTCCTCTGCTACAAGGCTTTGCTGTTGCGAGGCAACCGCCACCTGCGAGGTTAAACTAGCAACGTTATTTACCGAATGTTCCATCGACACCAAACGTTGAGATATTTTAGCTGTTCGCTCTACAGTAGAACGACTTGCTTCACTCGTTTTGCCCATACTATTGGCCACTCCAAGCGAAAGGGACGTTAACTCTGACAGCATCGCATCTATTTCATTGGTACTTGTTTGAGTACGAGCCGCCAATGCCCTGACTTCATCAGCGACAACCGCAAAACCTCTTCCTTGCTCCCCAGCCCTTGCCGCCTCAATCGCGGCATTAAGTGCCAATAAATTGGTTTGCTCTGCAACGCCACCGATCACGGTTAATACCTCGTTGATTCGAGATGCTCCATCACTCATTTGAGTCACGCGCTCAGCCATTACCTCAAATTGATCAACGAAAGCTTCAACACAAATCACCGCTTCACCAACCACCTGTTGCGATTGCGTCATGTCACCGATGACGGTCTGAGTAAACTCCGATGCGGAAACCGTGCTTTGTGCGACCGATTCAGAAGAAGCCGTCATTTCAGTCATGGCGGTCACCACTTGTTCCGTTTCTAACGCATGGCTATTGAGCTTATTCAGGTTTGAGTCCGCTTGATCGTGTACAAGATTAAGAGAGTGTGTAATTTGATCTGATGACTCCGAGACCTCTTTCATCATCAATTGCAGATTAGAAATAAACTCGTTGATGGCCTTCGCTATTTGCCCTAAGTCATCATTATTTTTTACAGGTAATCTCTGAGTGAGGTCACAATCCCCGGACGACAGGCTAATCACGACTTTTTTAAGTGCGACAATGGGACGGAACAAATACCCTAGAGTTGCAATTAAAATCATGGCTGCAATAACGACAGAAACCCCTCCCCCAATCAATAACTGCTGCCAAGCATCTTTCACGCTTCATCAATAATTTGTTCATTAGCTTCTAGTGTAAGGTGCCACTTTTGTTCACCAAGCACTCTAAAGCTTTGAGATAAGAAAAGGGATACATTGTCGTCTTTGGTGTATTTAAACACCCCCTGTA
>NZ_JBFRSN010000211.1:0-14799 GCF_041473595.1 Vibrio sp. 10N.222.46.A1 | reverse complement strand
GCGGCATCTGGCATGTGACGATCCTTGATGTCATGACCAACCAACGCTTTGAACGTAAAGCGAAAGCACTGGTCAACGCAGCTGGTCCTTGGGTTAAACAGTTCTTTGATGATGGATTAGAGCAGGCTTCGCCTCGTAATATTCGTCTGATCAAAGGCTCACACATTGTTGTGCCACGCATTCACGACGAACCACAAGCATACATTCTGCAAAACAAAGACAATCGCATTGTGTTCATGATCCCTTACCTAGATAAGTTCTCGATCATCGGCACCACCGACCTTGAATACAAAGGCGACCCACGTAACGTCGCAATTGATGATGTCGAAGTGGATTACTTGATTGATATTGTTAACCAACACTTTGTTAAACAACTTGGCCGTGAAGATGTGGTTTGGACATACAGTGGCGTAAGACCGCTTTGTGATGACGAATCTGATTCACCGCAAGCGATCACTCGTGACTACACGCTCGAATTAGACGCAGAGCTTGATCAAGCACCACTGCTTTCGATCTTCGGTGGCAAGTTGACCACTTATCGTAAGCTAGGCGAAGCAGCACTTAAGAAGTTAGAACCACACCTAACCAACATGGGTGCGCCTTGGACAGCCAACAACACACTTCCAGGTGGTAACTTCAGTTGTAGCAGAGAGCAGCTTGCGAAGATGATCCACACTAAATACCCTTGGGCATCTGAAGCGCTATTACTTCGTTACGTGACTCAATTCGGTACTTACACGTGGAAGCTACTGGAAGGAGCAAATTGCGAAGCTGACCTTGGCAACCAATTCTCAGGCGAAGCTCATGGCGTTTATCAAGTTGAAATCGATTACTTGATCAATGAAGAGATGGCGATGACTGACGAAGACATCTTGTGGCGTAGAACCAAGCTTGGCCTGTACATGAGTGAATCCGAGCAGCAAGCAGTAACGGATTACCTGAAAGAGAAGCTACAAAGCAAAGTAGTGAGCTTTTCTCAAGTCGGCTAATTCCACCAGCCTAAACATGGTTCAAGAACATATTTAACAACGAAGCTTAGCGTCCCCCGCGCTAAGCTTTTTTATATCCACCCTATTTGCAAAACCTTAGTGCTAACTGAGTTTGTCTATATCTACGGTTTCTTATATCCAAATATTCTTATGCGTTCAGATAGAGACTGGAATGCAGAAACAAAAAAAAACTCCCGAAGGAGTTTTTATTGTCTAAACCTGCAGTAACCGTTTAGCGATCTAACGATTTAACTTAGCTATTCAGCAAAACAACCCGCTAGCTAGGCAATTAAACGAGCATGCAGTGAATCTTTAAGCTCAGAACGATCATGTTTTAGTTGGTGCATCGAGCCGTCATCAATGGGTGAATCTTTCAGCTCTAGTTTACGAATCTCTTTATCAAGGTTGTCGTATGTCTTCATATCTTCTGCAAAGCCATCGTCAGTTTTAGCAAGCTCAGCAATTTTGTCTTTCATTTCAGGAAATTCGTGAACAAGAGAGTGATTTTCACCTAGCATAGAAACCTCTTAAGTTGAGTAAAGTGATTGGTAGTACACATTCATTATTTACCTTAGCAAGGGACTCAAATCACAAATGAGATCCAGTACACAGCCTAGAATATAGACAGTTTAGATTCACAAATTTACAACATAAATCGGCAGGGATGCGTTGTTTTACATAGAAGAAAGCCTCACGTAATCGCAAGGCTTTGTAGAAGTGAGTTCTTTATAAGAACAGTGACAGAAATGATAATAACAGCAGCTAAAAAGTATTTTCAAAAAAGGATTAGCTGCTACAACCACCAGAATGAACTCGATTCATTTGATCATGTGAAGGTGTGTCAGAGCCTGTCGATTGACATCCTGCCACAAACAATAGCGTTACAGATAAGATAAGCCATTTCATAATTAATCCTCTTTTAGTCATGACTAAAGCATAGTGCTTGAAAGCGCGGATACCTCAGTCATTAACTAAAGCCTTACCTGCCGATAAAGCCTTAGTTAATGAACAAAGCATCGCTTCATTAATTAACGACCTGTCTTCGTGCAAAAAACTTTCACCAAACGAACAAAAAACAGTCACAACTCTCTCTAAGCTTCACAAAAACCAGCCTTCCGATTCCTTTTGGTTATTACATAAATAACATCAATTCATTTCTAGAATCACCACCAAACCGATACATTAGTGTCATCTCCTAATGACGACCTCAAGGTAAACGATATGAAAAAGACCATTTTAGCAACACTGATTACCATCACATCAATGCAAACAATGGCAGCAGTTGAAGTAACCGACGAAAACTTCGCTCGTGCAGAAAGCGACCTTTACTTCACTCAACAGTTAGAGCATCAACCGGTTAATGTTTTTGAGCATAATCGCGAAAACGTAACGGTAGAGAACCAAATGATTATCCGCTCTAACACCGACCTGCTCTATTCAACCGCGGTTGTCGATGTCTCAGAAGGCGCAACATTCAAACTGGCGGAAGGCGATGCGTACCAGATCATGCATATCTTCAATAACAATCATGATAACCACATGGCCATTTATGGTGGCGAAGAAATTTACATCGACTCAGAAATCGCAGGTTCAGACTACATCTACATACTGATGCGAACTGCAACAAGTGCTGGCGCAGATGAAGCGCATCGACTGCAAGATGCGGCGGTCATTAATGCGAAATCAGCTAAGCCTTTTGAACCTGCTTCAGATTGGGATGATGCTTCTCGAGATAACGTCCGAGCAAAATGGGAGAAGCTAGTTAATGACATCAAGACAGAAGAAGCCTTCACACCAAACATCACAGCCACATCAGATAACAAGCAGTTTATGATTGGTACTGCAGTAGGTTGGGCTGGTATGCCGGCAGAGCATGCTGTGTATACGTCACGAGCGGGTACAGGTAAAACGGAATGTGCAAACATCACGTTTGAAGCACCCTCATTACGTTATGACGAAGGCGGTTATTGGTCAATTACAGCCTATTCAAGCCAAGGTTGGTTAATGACGGACAACAACAGCGCTGATTCAACGACATCAACACCCAATAAAGACGGTTCTTACACGATCCACTTTGCGCCAAAAGGGCAAACCTGTGACGCTGCAAATAACGTAATTGAAGTAAACGATGATGGCTGGAACTTTGCGGTTCGTGCATACCGTCCTAGTGATGAAGCGGTAGCATCAGGTGAGATGCACAACTTCCCACAGGTCACTGCTCAATAGCGGGGAATAACGACTGAATTGCGAGTGATTAGTGTTAATTAACTGGCAATAACAGCTGCTAACAATAACAGCTACTAACAATAACCTAGCCTCTCATTTGAGAGGCTTATTGCTTTTCTTTTATGATGGTTTGGGAGGTAGTGATAATTTTTCGCTTAAGCCATTGATTCATCGGGTGCATTCTCTTGTTATGAGATTCCACCAGCACGATTTTTTTGAGCTCTTCCGGTGCATAATCAGGAAAAGAGAGATAATCGAACTCTTCATTAAGATAAAGAGCAAGCTGCTTGGAACACGGTAGAATCATGTCACTTTGTTTAATGACCTCTAATAGCGTGTGCAAATACGAGCTTCTTGCTTTCACTTTAAGCTGCTCTGACGACAAATGCTTGGCGATATAAGGCTGAATATCATTCCACCCCGGTATCACCAAACTCGCGTATTCCGCTTCATCTATCTCTTGCTGTGAAATCACTTTGCCAGCTAATGGATGGCCGGTTTTAACCAACCCGACAAAGTCATCCTCACCGATAATCTGATGGGTAAACTGCTTATTCGTTTCGATTGGAGAAAAGTTGATAGCAGCTTGTATCTCGCCATCCAACAACTTTTTCAGCGTTTGAGAGCCCCAATTAACAATATTGACTTGAGCATTGGGCGCTTCTTGAATGAGACCAAGGCATAAACGCGCACCAAGCCAGTTCGAGATAAAACCGTTAATCGCAATCGTGATGTTGCCTTGATACTCGGCAGGGTCAAAGCTTGGGGTTTCAAGAATCACGTCGTCTAAGCTTTCCATGATCATTGGCAGTCGTTCACCAAGCTCTAACGCACGTGGAGTTGGCTTCAAACCGGAATGGACACGAGTAAACAATTCGTCATCAAAGTATTCTCTCAATCGCCCTAGTGCTTTACTCACTGCGGGCTGACTCAGCGCTAATTTATTGCCAGCAATGCGAGTATTTTGGGTTTCTAGCAAAACCAGAAAAACGCGGATTAAATTGAGATCCAATTGTTTCATAGTTACCTGTCATTAAAGTTTGGTCAGGGAGATATTTAGCCGTCTGGCGATAAAAGCTAACTTAGCGAATATCTCTCTCATTATGGCTCATTTGACGATTGATTCGCTTAACGATCTTTAACTCTTTCTTACTATCTAGACAAACTAAACAATAAATCATCATAGAAAAAGCGGAACTTCAATTCCTTAAAGTTCTGCTTTAACAATCCATGACTGCTTACGCTCTGCGCTTTTTGAAGGCGTGCCAGCCAGCGCTGAAAATTGTTTTTAACACCACACCTAATGCGCTTAGTTTAGGGTCGGCATTCTTGCCAGAGGCGATGCGCCACATTTGATGTTCATACCAAACCAGCCCGACCATCGCCATCCTGTCTAAAGCGGGCTTTCCTGTGGTTGGCACCGTTAGCGGCATACCGTGGCTAGGGTTTTCAATTAACTTGTTAGGGAAATCTGGATCAACCGCCATTGTGCGCGCAATACCAATAAAATCGGTCGCCGAGGTGTTTAATGCTTCATTCATTGCTTGCGCGGTTCGAAAACCACCCGTGACCACCAGCGGTGTGCTGACGAGTTTTCTCGCCTTCACCATGTAATCCATAAAATACGCTTCACGCTTTACTGTGCTGGCCTTGATTGATTCAGCCTTATTCTTTGAACCCATCATTGATGGGCTTTCATAGGTGCCGCCGGAGATCTCAATCAAGTCGATACCGTTATCACTCAATGTTTGTACAACCTGCATCGACTCTTCTTCAGTGAAGCCACCTTTCATGAAGTCGGCGCTGTTGAGCTTAATCCCGACGGGGAAATCGTCACCGACCTCTTTTCGAATCGCACGATAAGCCTCAAGCACAAAACGAAGTCTGTTTTCGAGTGAACCACCCCATTTGTCTTGGCGTTGATTGTGTCTCGAAGACAAAAACTGACTCACGAGATAACCATGAGCACCGTGGATCTGCACACCGGTAAAACCCGCTTGTTTTGAAAGCTTTGCACTCAGCGCGAATTTATCAATGATTGCAATTATTTCCTTCTCAGTCAGAGCTCGTGGCGTATTAAAGCCTTTTTCTAATCCGCGCTCTAAAGAGATAGCTGAAGGGGCAACTGGGCTATCACATAAGAATTTAGGGATTTGCTTACCTGGGTGATTCAGTTGCATCCATATCTGCGAACCATTCTGTGTTCCGGCACTCGCCCACTCACGAAATACGGTTAAGTCACTGTGCTCATCTAACACAACGTTTTTAGGTTCACCAAGCGCACCTCTATCGACCATCACGTTGCCCGTCATGGATAGGCCAATTCCTCCTTGAGCCCAACGCTGGTAAAGCGTGACTAAACCTTGCTTAGGGTTATGATGTTTATCACCTAGCTGTTCACTCATTGCCGATTTGAACAGGCGATTTTTGATCACTTGGCCATTAGGAAGAGAAAAAGGGTCGTTGAGGCAGATCGGATTCATGCGCGTGGTTACTTTCTTTGGTTTATATATTCAGTCCAGTATGCCCTATTTTATTCTACAGTTCTGAGCATTTAACGCCTATTTCGAAGCAAGTTTCGCTCAATAAAAAATGCCAGCGGCATAGCAGCTGGCATTAATCGATTATAAACAAAACCTTAAACAGGCGATTTAAGTCATCACTTTATCGTGGATTTTTTGACCTTAGTAAATGGTGTCGATTTCCATTTATCTGTTCTTACCTCTTCACCGGGCGTGTACATACGTAACACTGAATACCATTGATGATCGGGGATAGGTAAGAAGTTAGGATCATCTTCATGCCCTTTTACATCGCTACTCATGTAAATGGTGTAGCTGCCATCAGCATTAGGCGTTAGCGTTCTGTCTCCACGGGAATGACGGTTTAAGTCATTTTTCTCCATCAATCGGGTTTCACCACTGTAGGCCGTGTATGACCAAAAACCACCCTCTTCTAGCGGCGGCGCATCGAAGGTCACCGTGTAATCATACTTACTACCATCGAGCGCACCACCTTCACTATCGAAGAAGTCACCGCTGTACATAGTGTGTTTTGCAGGCAGCCCCCATTGGCCCATTAAGGTGCCGTAGGCGTGCTGAAAACTTGGAACCTTGGTCATTTCATCGCGAGTGCCTAATACGTCACGTGAATCATCAAAGCCCGCATTAATGATTCGTTCCAGTCCGTCTTTTTGACCAGACTCGATCATACTAAGCTGCTCTGCCGTAAATGGATGATTGGCTTTGCCTAATTCAACATCTCCTAAGCCAATGTACTCGAACAGTTCAAGCAGCTTTTGGTCATGCGTCTTCATTGTTCCTTCAGACAGGATGAAATTGGTTCGTTCGACCCAATTAGAATCTTCAGGGTCTGGATACTCGCGCTCAATAGGAACTGGCCCTTTCTGACCTAAGTATTCCGACAACGTCCTAACATTCCATTGATCCATTAACTTTTGAGCAGTTGCAGAATCGTCACCGCCAAGGTCCATGATTCGACCCATCATTTTGACCAGCGGGTGCTCGACATAGATGACTTGATCGACACTCGCAGGCACTTCACCTTTCCACCCTTCAACTGCATACATGAAACTGCCGCCTTTTGTGCCTCGCTGTGGAGAGCCAAAAGCCGAGTCAGTAAAGTGCTGCATATTCATGGTATGGAACAACCAGTATCGATTGTCATCATGGTCTGGAATCGTAACGATGACAGGCTCTGCTGCTAGATCCATCCAACCCATCAAATGTAACGTGTCATTGTTAATCGTCGGGTGCGCAGTGTAAGTGTCGTCAGCAAGTATTCGAATATTTTGGAATCGATTCAAAGGGTAATCTTGCTCAACGACGGTTTTGTAAAAGTATTTGTAGGCTTCATCTATCGAGTACGCGTACTCATAGGCAAGTTGTGCCAATAGCTGATTATCCTTTTTGAGCGACGCTAAACTCGCCATCTCAATGGGTAGAGTTTCCGTCTTGATCTCCATTGCTGTTTTTGTTGCCACAGATGCGCTCGTCGCGTCCACGGATTGGCTCGCGAGTACCGGAGACGGAAGTGCAACCATGAAAGCACAAGTCAGTGCTGCCGCAAGTATGTTTTTTTTCATCATTTAATGTCCTAACTAAAAACGAGTACGGAAGGTGATCCAAGTGTTGTTGTCAGTATCACCACTAAAAATGATGATGTTGTCACTATCGACCTTGTAGCCCAGCTGCATTTCAGCAGAGAAATCTCGAGTGTTCTCACCATCTAACCCGTAGGTGTATTGGGGGGCGAGTAGAAGATAAAATTGGTCAGCAAAATCGTACTTTAGATAGTTGATACTGCTGATGATTTGCGTGTCCTCAAACTTATTCTCCTCCTCCCACATTTGTCCGTACGTTATGGCGCTATAGAGTTTAAATTTGTCGCTTAACTTGAATGCTTGCATCACACCAATAGAGGCGTAGTTCGATGTTAGATCGTCGTTGGAGAAGTCGTGTCCAGCATCAACAAATAAGCCGGTGCCCGTTTTCTTATTGGGTGTGAAGAATCGTGCTCGATAGTTTTCAAAGTTGTTTTTGCCTTCCAGCTTACCCAACACACCCCAATCGCCACGATTCACGCCAAACTGGAAGGTAGCGCCAAGCCCTTTATTGCCCGCAATAATTTCACCTCCCGTATAAACAGCCATTGGATCAGCCATGTCACTGGCAGGTTCTTCTTGAGCGGAAACGGAAAATACAAAGGGGATAAGCGCAAAGATAGAGAGTGTAAAAGTGGAAAAGGTGCCCGTGAGCAGACGTAACGGTTTCTTCATATTATTGTCCGATAGTAAGGTGCGCTTGTTACAGCACACCTTGTATTAGTCGTATTTGGCGTTAGTCAGCAACCACTGATTTGTCTGCCATACCAATACCACCGGCTTTCTGTCTTGGTGGAAACGCTTTGAGTGACTTCTGATATTCCGCCGCTGATTTTTGTAGCTTTGGTAATACCCAAGACTTCTCTTTCATCCATAAGAACCAACCACGAGTATCAGGGCTACGCTCGTAAGGATCAGCCTTGATGTTGATGAGCATCCCTAGTGGCCACTCTTCAGGAGGCGCAATCCACTCCGTTTTGGTTTTTAGGTGCACTTTCCAATCATCCACTCGGAACGCATTCAAATCTTGCTCGTTGTAGAAGAAGAACTCATGACGTTGACTCGGTTCGCCTTTGGTCAACATATCCAACTGGTTATAACCATCCAAGTGAACTTGGTAACGCTCGCCATTTAACTCTTTTCCATCTAGCAGCTCTTGCTTAATGTCGCCTTCACCCACTGCAGCCATAATGGTTGGCACCCAGTCTTCAGAAGTCATGAAGCCATCGGTGTATTCACCTTGAGGGATTTTATCTGGCCAGCTGACCAGCATTGGTACACGGAAACCGCCATCCCACGTCGTGCCTTTTTGACCACGGAAAGAGGCAGAACCACCATCAGGCCAATGATCTAGGTTTACGCCGTTGTCTGAGGTAAACAAGATTATCGTGTTATCAATTTCACCAAGATCTTCTAACTTATCGAGTAATACACCGATCTGGTCATCAAGTTCAATCAAGCCATCGTAATACGTGTTGATTTGGCTCGCGCCTTGGTATTCCGGGCGCACGTGCGTTTTTTGGTGCATACGAGTCGGGTTGTACCACATGAAGTAAGGTTGTTCGTCTTTCTCTGCTTCATGTCTATCGAGCCAATTAGTAGCAAACTCCAAAAATTCGCCATCAACGGTTTGCATGCGTTTAGAGCCTAAAGGACCTTTATCTTCAATCGTTTGCTTTCCAACCACACCAAACCTTGGGTCTTCTTGCATGTCCACACTCTCGGTAGCGACAGTGTGAAGAACATTACGAGGGCGACCTCTGAAGTTAGGATCTGTTGGGAATTCCGGCTGTTCAGGCATCTCCATAACATTAAGGTGGTAAAGGAAACCGAAGAATTCATCAAAGCCGTGCACCGTTGGCAGGTGACTATTGTTATCGCCTAAGTGACTTTTACCAACATGCACGGTCGCATAGCCTTTGTCTTTCAACATTTCGGCTAGGGTTGGATCTTCTTTTTGAAGGCCAAGTGAAGAGCCCGGCTGACCGACAGACGTTAAGCCTGTTCGGAAAGGATATTGACCCGTGATAAAGGCAGATCGCCCCGCAGTAGAGCTGCCTTGTGCGTAGTAATCGCTGACCATCATGCCGCGTTCGGCAATTCGATCAATGTTCGGCGTATCCACCGCGCCTAAACCGCGGTGGTAGGCTGACAGATCTGTTGGGCTCACATCATCGAGCATGATGGCAACCACATTGGGTTGGCTCGCTGCATGTACGTTGACGCTCGCCAGTACCGAGAGCGCCAGAGCGGATTTAACAAAAGACTTATACATTTATAACCCTCATTCACTATGAGTAAATCGCTGAAGTCACAACGAAAATTGTGCATGTCTCAGCGAACCGTTGTTGAGGTAAATGGTATAAGAAAGACGCCAAAAATGGCTTGATAGCCACTATTACGATTATTAATAGTGGCCGTTAGAAAGGGGAGTTATTTAAAAGGAATAGTAGCGTGACACTAGGATTGAATAATCGACGTAATTTCTTTTTGAAGCCAATCCGTGAACGGGTTATTGCGGTTTGCTTGATGGGTAAACAGTGCCAATTCTCGACGATAGGTGTCTTTCAACAGTTCCGGCGGTAAGTCGATACAACGATAACAGTGATCAAGCAAATAGCGGCATTTCGACGATGTTATATAGATGAAGTCGCTGTCCTTAACGACTTCTAGCATCAAATTCATATTGTTACTTCTGAGCCCGATGTGTTTATCTAAGTCATATTTTTTGATCAACATTTCCGCCTTGGACGGCTGAATGTAACCAGGGATCATATTGATACAGAGTGGGTATTTCAGAATGTCCTCAAGGGAATTACCTTGAATTGGGTGGTCAGCTCTTAACACCAACATGAACTTATCAAAGCCAACTGGGCGCTCAGTAAGGGTTTTATTGACCTCCATGGGAAGATAGCTCACTCCCCAACACATTCGGTTGGTCTCTAGGGACTGGACGCCGTTTTCTAACCAAGGTGAACATTGAAACGTCACTTGCGGCGCTTCTTTGGTCAGCTTCTTGATTAATGGCACACCCACAGGGATCAACAGCGGGGAAGGCAACATGATTTGAACCTCCCCTCTTAAATCTTCCAACCCCCACTCATCATTGGGTATGTAAAGGTTATCTAACTGCTCTAATAGCAGAGGCAAGGTTTCGATAAGCTTTAAGCATTTTGGGGTGGGTTCAAGCCTTGCTTTATCTCGAACAAACAACTCATCATCAAATTGTTCTCTGAGTTTACGAAGCATGACACTGATCGTCGGCTGACTTACGTTCAAGGCTTTTGCTGCACTCACCGTTTGACGAGTTTCATTAAGCACCAAAATGAGTCGCAGTAAGTTTAGGTCTTTGGTCATGCCCTACTCCAAGTGATTTAGAAAAGTGGAAAGTACGCTGGCGAATACCCTTTTTTCATCGCTTCTACCATTGGCAATAATTTGGGTAATGCGTGACGAAAAAACATCTCATACCCTTGGCACAAATGATTCATCGGACTGCCGTCTTCGGTTGTTGCGATCCTGTTTTTAGGACAACCACCTTGGCAGAGTTCAACAAAATCACAACGTCGACAAGTGCTGTTTAACTCATCATATTTGTTGGTGCCAAACGCGATTTGTTCTGGTGAGCTCGCCATAGTTGCAAGCTTATCACTGTTCATGGTGCCCAATTGATGATCTTGATACCCATAATGGTCACAACTATAAACATTGCCGTCATGCTCAACCATTAATTGCTGCCCACAAGTCGCGCTGTGATGACACATTTGGCTTTGGTAGCCCATCAACACCATTAAACAGTTTTCAAAAAACTGGATATACACTTTGCCGACATCATTGGCGCTCCATGCATCAAACAAGTCGCAAAGAAATTGCCCCCACTGCTCGCCCGTTAACGACCAATCATGCCCTGTTCGTCTGTCTAACTCATGATCGATACAAGGTTGAAACTGCATGTAACCACTGCCATTTTCAACCAAAAACTGATAGATCGTTTTACCGTATTTGTAGGTTTTATTGTTCACGACCGTTAACGTATTAAAATCAACATTGTGCTTTTTAAGGTAAGACACCCCACGCATTGTGCGTTCAAAAGACGACTCGCCATTTTTATCGATCCGAGCGATGTCATTCAGAATATTGGGCCCATCGATACTGATGCCCATCATAAAATTGTGTTTAGCAAAGAAGCTCGCCCAGCGATCATTAATCATGGTTCCATTGGTCTGCATCGTATTCACGACGCGCTTTTTCGTTGCTTTGCTTGCCTGTGCTTTCATCGCCGTTTCATAGAAATCGAGCCCTCTTAACATAGGCTCGCCACCGTGCCAGATAAAATCCACTTGTTGATCTTTCATTGGCTGCGCGTCGATATGAGCACCGACAATTTGCTCCATCATGTCCAGAGACATTGACGATCTTTTATCGCCATCTTGTCTATTGAGATAATAGCAGTAGCTACAATCCAGATTGCACTGAGCCCCTTCTGCTTTAATGAATAAGCTAAAAGGATAAGTAGATGTGTTCATATCGATTCCCGTACTTTTTTGCCAACATATCAACCGAAAATCAATCAAACAATAGCGCCTCAGGCCCCCTACCTGCACATGTCGTCGAGTCGCTTCACCACTCCAAATTAATGTTAATTAAAACAAACACTTGAATGGCAAAAAGAGACTATTAACATCCTTAATATCGGCTATTACACTCCTTAATCTCACTTGCTCATATGATAAATGCCTAATCCTGTTCCTACGATCTAAGGTGTTCCATGAGAAAGCTCCTCTATAAGAAAAGTGTACTGACCAGTTTAGTGTGTTCTTTATCCAGTATTATCGCGATGCCATCCCTTGCCCAACAATCTATTAATCCTGAAGAAGAGCTCGCTTACAACCTAGGTGTTCAAGCATTTATCTATGGTACAGGCCCATTAACCGTGGCAGCGGTTAGGCAAACGACCACATCTGTTGATGCGCCAATGGACAACGCCATGGCACCATTGAATGAGATGGGTAAAACGCGCGTTCTATCCGGACCTCAGGATAGAATTGTACCTACCGTCAACAACGATACGCTCTACTCACAAGCTCACTACGATCTGGATTTATCAGGTCCAATGGTGATTGATATTCCTCGCACCGATAACCGTTATTACATTGTTCAGCTATTGGATGCTTACTCAGATTCGATTGAAGATCTGCATGTGAAGAATGTCGGCGACCAAGGTTCAAAAGTGCTGTTGGTTAACAAAGGATGGGCTGGCGAAGTGCCAGAGGGGATTGATCGTATCGTAGAGTCTCGCACTCCTATGGTTTGGTTAATTCAACGAACGGGCGTATTTGGCGAGCAAGATCTCAATGACGCATTGGTTACTCACGATAAATTCCTCAGCTACCCACTTGATCAACTCGGCGCAGAACACGACATCGTAGAGCTCAAAGCTTCGACAGGTCGCATCCCACCCATGGCGAGGCCTGAAGGGTTAGAGTGGTATTCGCTAATTGACCGTGAACTACGTAAAAACCCGATTCCAGAAGATGCTGCCATCGTTGATCAATTCCAACAAATTGGTATTGGAGGAACGACCCCCTTTAACCCGGAAGCACTAACTTCTGCACAGAAAAAAGGGTTAATGCGCGCGATTGAGTCTTCACAACAGATCATTCAATACGCTGGTCGAAGCATCGGTGATGTCAATAATGGCTGGTCGATGATGTACGAGGGTGGCCGCTACGGAAATGATTACCTGAGCCGAGCGAGCATCAATATGCGTGCGGCTGGTTTGAATGTGCCAGAGCGAGCACTCTACCCAAATCGATACACGGACTCGAATGGCGAGCAGCTGTCGGGAGACAATCAATATCGAATGACCATGCCTGCCGATGCACCCGCTGACGCCTTTTGGTCGTTGACCATGTACGACGCTAAAAACCTGTTCATGGTTGAGAACTTCATTCAACGCTACTCCATCTCGACCAATCGTAAAGATGAGCTGAAATACGCAGAAGACGGCACCTTGCCAATATGCATTCAATACGTAAAACCGTCCGATCCAACGTGTAACTGGCTGCCAGCCCCTCAAGATGACTTCTATCTTCACATGCGCCTGTATGAGCCAACTCAAGCCGTTCTCGACAATGAATACCCATTGCCACAAGTTGAAATACTCTAGCCCCATTTAGGTCAATTAAGTAGATCAAGTCGATTGCCACGGCGTTCTTAGTGTTCGCTCGTGGCAATTCGTTCTATCCCTAAATACATGACTCAAACTGCTAGCAACATAACTCATACAATGAAAATGAGGCTCTATTCTTGAAAACACCTTTCATCACACTGTCTCTGTTAGTAACAGGGATAGTCAGCTCTCTTGCTCACGCGGGAGGGTTAAATCTATCTCAGATTGCGACCACTAAAAGCGTCGGCACGGCAGGCACAGGGAACGTAACCGCGAACGATGCATCCGCCGTGCTCACCAACGCTGCAGGGTTATCGGCTATTGAAGAAAGTGCTTGGATTCTCGGCGTTCAATACCTCGATGTTGAAACCACTTTTGTCCGTGACGATAACTCGGCTTCGACCACAGGAAGCAGCGCGGATGTTCTCCCTCATTTGTCTTACGCATCAAGGCTCAATGACCAATGGGTCGTCGGCGCAGCATTGCATGCAGCTGGCGGCACTGGCGTTGAATACTCACACGGCGTTGGCGCGCACCCTGCTTTATTGATCAAAGAAAACAGCATTTCGGCACTCAACTTAACGTCGTCATTGTCATATCAGGTCAATGAACAGCTGTCTCTTGGTGGTTCTTTGATATTGCAGCACGCTGCGCTTGAAACTCAAGCCTTGAACGGTCTCGAACTCCAAGGGGATAGCCTTGATCTAGGGTTCGGTCTGAGTCTCAATCACCACATCAGTGACAACACACAATTGGGAGTCAGCTATCAGGGCCAATTTGATCACGACCTTTCCCTTGATAACGCCAACGCTTTTGGAATTAGCTCTGAACTGACCTGGGTTCGAAGCTTAAACTTAGGGTTGAAGCATTCATTAAATGAAGACTTAAACCTTCTACTCAGCTCCAACATGGAGACATGGCAAGATTATGATGACAAATACTCAACCACCTACTCTCTTGGGGTTGGTGTGGAATACGCATATGAGGATTGGTTGCTGTACAGCGGAGTGAGCGGTGACACGAGCCCTGTAAGCAGTCAAAACAGAGATGTGTTACTCCCGCTCGACAAACAGTGGCGTATCGGATTCGGCGCTGAGAAGAAGATATCCAATGACTTAAACCTAGGATTGAGCTACCAATACCAAGATTTAGGCCATGGTGAAATTAATGCTGACTCAGGACTATTTCAGCCTTCTGGCAGCTATTCGACCAACAGAGTTCACTTCGTCACTTTGTCTCTTCGCCATTAAAGCGAGATCTTAAGCGTTCCATTCTAGCTTCTAGCTTCT
>NZ_JBFRSN010000210.1:0-5208 GCF_041473595.1 Vibrio sp. 10N.222.46.A1 | reverse complement strand
CACAAAGCTGCAGAAAAATTGACTTTCTGACGTAAGACCAGTAAAAAAATGGCACATAAACATCCTGGACGGATTAATAATAACAAAGGAGATTGTTATGGCGGATAAGAAAGCTACCCTTCATATTGAAGGTCAAGCGCCGATCGAATTGCCGATTACAGAAGGTGTACTTGGTACTCCAGTCATCGACGTTCGTACACTGGGTTCTAATGGTTTTTTCACTTTTGATCCTGGTTTTCTTGCCACTGCATCTTGTGAATCGCAAATCACTTATATTGACGGTGGAAAAGGTATCCTTCTACACCGTGGTTATCCAATTGATCAACTGGCCAATAATGCTGATTACTTAGAAGTTTGTTACATTCTTTTATACGGCGAAGCTCCTTCTCGAGCTCAATACGAAGAGTTCAAGACGACTGTCACGCGTCACACCATGGTTCATGAGCAAATTGCTAGTTTCTTCCACGGCTTCCGCCGTGATGCTCACCCAATGGCTGTTATGTGTGGTGTGGTAGGTGCGCTTGCTGCGTTCTATCATGATTCATTAGATGTTAATAACGACACACACCGTGAAATTGCGGCATACCGCCTAATTTCAAAAATGCCAACACTGGCTGCAATGTGTTACAAATATTCTATCGGTCAACCGTTTATCTACCCACGCAATGACCTAGGCTACGCAGAAAACTTCCTGCACATGATGTATGCAAATCCATGTGAAGAATATGAAGTAAACCCTGTTGTTGCTCGCGCAATGGACAAAATCTTTACGTTACACGCAGATCACGAACAAAATGCTTCAACGTCAACGGTTCGTTTAGCAGGCTCTTCGGGCGCAAACCCATTTGCTTGTATTGCTGCTGGTATCGCTTCTTTGTGGGGTCCTGCTCACGGCGGTGCTAACGAAGCTTGTCTAATGATGCTTGAAGAGATCGGTAGCGTAGACAACATTGAAGAGTACGTAGCAAAAGCAAAAGACAAAGATGACCCGTTCCGTTTAATGGGCTTCGGTCACCGTGTTTACAAGAACTACGATCCGCGTGCAACGGTAATGCGCGAAGCGTGCCACGAAGTACTTAAAGAGCTGAACATTCAAGATCCACTACTTGACGTTGCAATGGAGCTTGAGCGCATCGCTCTTTCTGATGAGTACTTTGTATCGAAGAAACTATACCCGAACGTAGATTTCTACTCAGGTATCATTCTGAAAGCGATCGGTATTCCGGTATCAATGTTCACAGTAATCTTCGCGATGTCTCGTACTATCGGTTGGATTGCACACTGGAACGAAATGCACAGCGATCCGACGAACCGCATCGGTCGCCCTCGTCAGTTGTACACTGGTGAAGAACAGCGTGATTTCCAAGCTCTACACGAGCGCGAATAGTAAAGTTTCGACTTTTCTAATCGATTAAAATCAAAAAGGGTTGATGTATTAACATCAACCCTTTTTTATCTTCCAGTATTTCGTATCACTTCAATGAAGGTACAAATATCCAGAAAGTCATAACCTCTAAACGTGGCTACACTGGATTATCAATATCGATAAATTCTACGTCTAAGCCATGTTCTTTCGTTAGCCATTCACCTAGCGCTTTCACCCCATAGCGTTCTGTTGCATGGTGGCCTGCGGCAAAGTAATGAATGTCTTGTTCACGTGCTGAGTACGTAGTGCGCTCTGAAATTTCACCAGAGATAAATGCATCAATACCTTGAGAAGCCGCTAACTCAATGTAATCTTGACCACCACCGGTGCACCAACCGACAGTAGTAATCATTTTGTCTTGGTTTTCTGGAGCGATATGCAGTGGTTTACGATTTAGAACTTGGTCAATTTTTGCAGCAAACTCTGCACCCGTCATTGGCGCACTCAACTTGCCAAACATCGCAACAGATTGTGGGTGCCCTTCTAAACCGCCTTCGACTTCGATATCAAGCAACTCTGCAAGCTTAGCGTTGTTACCAAGCTCAGGGTGGATATCAAGAGGGAGATGGTATCCTAAAAGGTTGATGTCATTTTTAATCAGGGTACGAATGCGCTTACCCTTCATGCCACGAATTGCTTCTGATTCACCTTTCCAGAAGAAGCCGTGATGGACTAATAAAGCGTCTGCGTTCAGTTCTACCGCTTTATCAATCAAGGCTTGAGAAGCTGTCACACCAGTAACGATTCGCTTCACTTCTGTTACGCCTTCAACTTGAAGACCATTAGGACAGTAATCTTTAATTTGCTGTGGCTGCAGTTTTTCGTTAAGTAGCTTTTCTAATTGTAAGTTATTCATTTTTATTTCCAGCTTACCTTTATAATAACGTCGTTATATCAATTTACGGGTAGAATGTCGAAAGCCCCAGGGTTATGTTTATAAAGAGCTAGTTTATGAGGAAGAGATGACAGCACTGCAATGTTTTTACCAATGGGTCATCGACTCACCGCCATTACTAGAAATCAAGCCACCGATTTCGGATCTCAGTGCATTCTCAAGCCCTCATACCATAGATGCATCACATACATACAATGGTAATCCTAGGTTAGGTTTCCTCTACCAGCACCTATGTGAACAAGTCATCGAAGCTTCACCTGATTATTCGATCAAGTACGATGAAATTCAGATTAATGTGGATGGCAGAACGCTAGGTGCAATCGACTTTATTCTTGAAGAGGAGAGCAGCCAAAAGCTGCAACATTGGGAAGTGGCGATTAAGTTCTATCTGCTCCATGAACAAACATGGTTTGGGCCAAACTCTCATGATCAATTGGATAAGAAGCTCGATAGGATGCTAAGCCACCAGCTTGGTATGTCATCTTCAGCCGCCTTTATTGAACAGTATCCAGAGACCGATGTCGACTCAAAACATCTCCTCATGCAGGGGCGTCTATATACCAACCCCTTCTTAGATCAAAAAGTACCGACTGAATGTTTGAGTTACGACATTAATCCAAGCCAAGTAAACGGTTTTTGGTGCTATCAAAACCAAGCTCATTTAATTCCTGAAGTGCTCTACCCTCTCACCAAAGAGCAATGGGCAGCGGGCACTGATGATTTCACCTGCGAGCCTATCACCGAGTTTGGTGATCGCTTCGTTCATGGGCAAACCAAATCAGGGCAGTTTTGGTTTGTGATGCCACAAAGCTGGCCACACGGCTAATCTATTCAGCCATTGAGTTGATTTAGTCTTAGCCACTTACTCACAGACAAATAAAAAGGGCTGATGCTTTCACATCAACCCTTTCACTATTTACTTGATGACTCTACTAATCTGTATTCGATTATAGACCAGCGGCTGCAAATACTTGGTTAACAATCTCTTGAGCTTCTGCTTCGATTGCTTTTAGGTGCTCTTCACCTTTAAAGCTTTCACAGTAGATCTTGTAGATGTCTTCAGTGCCTGATGGACGAGCGGCAAACCAACCGTTCTCAGTTGTCACTTTTAGGCCGCCAATCGCAGCGCCATTACCTGGGGCGTGTGTTAAGCGAGCAGTAATCGCATCACCAGCAAGCGTCTCAGCTGAAACCATCTCTGGAGATAGCTTCTTAAGCACGTCTTTTTGTGCGCCGTTAGCTACTGCTTGAATACGGTTGTACTTAGATTCGCCATGTTTAGCGGCAAGTTCTTCGTAGTATTCTTGTGGGTTCTTGCCCGTTACTGCTGTGATCTCAGCGGCAAGTAGGCAAAGAATCAGGCCATCTTTATCTGTTGACCAAGGCGTACCGTCTTTACGTAAGAAAGATGCCCCCGCACTCTCTTCACCACCGAAACCAAACTGACCGTTATAAAGACCATCAACGAACCATTTGAATCCCACTGGCACTTCGCAAAGCTCGCGACCTAAGTCAGCAACAACGCGGTCAATCAGAGCACTTGATACCAATGTTTTACCCACTGCAACGTCTTTACCCCAACCTTCACGGTTACGGTATAAGTAGTCAATACACACCGCTAGGAAGTGGTTTGGATTCATCAAGCCTTTTGGCGTAACAATGCCGTGGCGATCGTAGTCTGGGTCGTTGCCAAACGCTAATTGATAGTCGTCTTTAAGTGCCAGTAAGCCTGCCATTGCGTATGGAGAAGAACAGTCCATACGAACCACACCATCTTTGTCTAGAGACATAAATTGGAACGAAGGATCAACAGCTTCACTGACCAGAGTCAGGTCTAGGTTGTACGCTTTGCCAATTTGACGCCAGTAATCAATACCGCTACCACCCAGTGGATCAACACCAATCTTGATGTTTGCTTTCTGGATTGCTTCCATATCAACCACGTTAACCAAGTCAGCAACGTAAGGAGCAACTAAATCAACTTCTTTCACCAGCTCAGACTGTTTAGCCTGTGCGATAGGAGTGCGCTTAACGCCTTGCATTTGCTCAGCAATAATCACATTCGCACGATCTTCAATCGCTTGAGTCAGTTCAGCTTCAGCAGGGCCACCGTGTGTCGGGTTGTATTTAATGCCCCCGTCTTGAGGTGGGTTATGTGAAGGCGTGATAACAATGCCGTCAGCTTTTTTATCATTCACTAGATTGTGCGTAAGAATCGCGTGCGAGATACCTGGAGTTGGAGTAAAGCCATTGTTTTCTTGAACGATAACCTCAACGCCGTTTGCAACTAGCACTTCAATAACCGTAGAAAAAGCAGGTTCAGATAGAGCGTGAGTATCTTTGCCTAAGAAAAGTGGGCCTGTTGTACCTTGATCGGCACGAACCTCAGCAACCGCTTGTGCGATCGCTAGAATGTGGTTTTCATTAAATGTTGATTTGTCTGCTGTACCGCGGTGACCTGAAGTACCGAACAGTACTTTATGATCTGGGTTAGTAGCATCCGGTTGCTGTAAGAAATAGTTTGCAACTAAAGCCGGGATATTATGAAGATCTTCCTGCAGAGCTTTCTGCCCGGCACGAGGGTGCATAGCCATTATCGACATCCTTATATAAAATTTAAAAACAAAAAAACCTCATAATATCTTCTTAGCCATGGATATTATGAGGTTTAAATCAGATTTCGTTAAATTGAACCTGTTACTTTTTCTATCAATTCTGCTTGGAAACTCATGCGGCTCATAAGCTGTTCAACCATCTGTCTTTTTCGGCTTGTATTGTTATTCGTAATAACCCAAAAAGGACTTTGTGGAATAGCTTTAGGCTTAGTTGTGTTGCCGTTTGCTAACAACGTCGCTTCGTTGTCTGCAAAGTAAACACGCTTACGGCC
>NZ_JBFRSN010000209.1:0-2257 GCF_041473595.1 Vibrio sp. 10N.222.46.A1 | reverse complement strand
GTAGTTTATGGTTAGAACTGAGTTGTTTGGTTGACGCTCAAGTGCTGACTTAAGTTCTTTAATCGCAATCTCAGGCTTTTTCTGTTCAATGTGCAGATCTGAAATAGCATCCAGATAGAACAAGTTGGTTGGGTCGCTATTCATCAGCTTGGTCAGAATTGGTTCTGCTTTATCTAATTTTTTTGAATCTAGGTAAACCAGTGCTTGCCCATACTCTAATGATGGAACCAAGGCTTTGGGGGCTTTCTTCAGCTTTCGCTCAAACCAATCAAGAGCTGCATCATTATTAATCCCTGCATAGCGCGCAACAATCCGGGCTCTTGCTAAATGGTAATCCAGTGACGGAGCCAGTTTTAGTGGGGTATAGCTGCGAGCACGGGCGCGTGAATCTGTGATTCGGTCTTCAGGCAATGGGTGAGTTAATAGCATTGGTGGCGGTGTGCTTGCATAGCGGTATTCATCAGCTAAGCGGCCAAAGAAACGTGGCATCGCGTTTACATCGAACCCTGCTTTTGCCAGCGTGTTGATGCCAAAGCGGTCGGCTTCTTTTTCATTACTTCGGGTGTAGTTTATTTGGCTTTGCATGTTACCAGCAGTTGTTGCAGTGATAGCTGCGATACCGGCTTCTGGTGCTGCAATCGCTAATAATACAGAAGCGGCCAGTGCTGCGATGGTTGCAGGAGAGCGGCGAGCTTGATCTTCCATACTACGTGCTAAGTGACGCTGGGTAACGTGCGCGATTTCGTGCGCCAATACGGAAGCGAGTTCACTTTCAGACTGTGCATGCAAGAACAAACCTGAGTGCAAAGCAACATAACCACCAAAAAAAGCAAAAGCGTTGATGTTTCGGTCACGGATCATAAAGAACTGAAAAGGTGTCTTTACATCATTTGCGTTCGCGACAAGGCGATGGCCAAGCGTGTCAATGTATTGGTTTAGAACCGGGTCGTTTACGATAGGCTGGCTGCTTCTGATGATGCGCATGTAGGCATCACCATAGATAAGTTCTTGGTCGATAGTGAGTGTGCCGCCTGCCGCGGTGCCGATATCGGGTAGCTCCAAACCATTGGTATTTGCCAACGTTGGAGTGCTTAATGTAGCTGCGATGCATAAGCAAGCAATTGAGCGAGCGCGTTTAAACATATTAGTCAGTAATACTCCGTTTCTTCTGACAGTAAGACAAGTGCAATGCAAATTGGTTCTCTATCTGATGTAACCTTTACCAAGTGCGTGCGCTATCATGAAGGAAGATGAATGAATGATGGCGCGTTTTCAAAAACAGATTACAATACGACCCTTATAATAAGCATCGAGCTAAAGAATGACACCTAATATTCTAGATTTACGCCAAGAGCGCTGTCCAATGGCACTATTATTAGCCAAGCGTCACAGTGTAAAGTTAGAAGTAGGGCAATCATTGTCAATTTATGTCTCTGATAACAGCTCGATGAAAGATATTGTTACTTTTTTGTCAAAGCAAGCCTATGACGTCATCGTAGAGGTTTGCTCTAATTACTATCATCTCCTCGTCACTAAAAAGGAATTGCAGTCAAATGCTTGAAATGGTCAATCGTTGGTATAAACGACGTTTCTCTGATCCCCATGCTGTCAGCTTGGTTGCCATCATTCTCTTCGGCTTTATTACGATCTACTTCTTTGGTCACCTCATTGCCCCACTTTTGGTGGCTATTGTTTTGGCTTATCTGCTTGAGTGGCCGGTTACTCAACTTCAAAGACTCGGTGTTCCAAGAACCCCATCAGTGATGTTGGTGATTTTAATGTTCTTTAGCGTGATGTTACTTGCGCTGTTTGGTCTAGTACCAACGATTTGGGAACAGGTAGGTAACCTTATCAATGATATTCCAAGCATGTATGGTGGCTTACAGAAGTTCATCGCAACCATCCCTGAGCGTTACCCTGAACTAGCAAACCTGCAGATCGTTGAATCGATTGTGTCTAATGCGAAAAACAAAGCATTAGGCTTTGGCGAAAGCGTTGTGAAGGGCTCTTTAGCTTCTCTTGTTAGTTTGGCGACGCTTGCGGTTTACCTGATTCTTGTACCGCTGCTGATTTTCTTCCTTTTGAAAGACAAAGAAGAGATGATCAGTATGGCTAGTGGTGTTCTGCCTAAGAACCGTCGTCTAGCGACCAAGGTTTGGGTAGAGATGAACCAACAAATCTCAAATTACATTCGCGGTAAGGTGCTTGAGATTTTGATCGTCGGTGGTGTCAGCTACGTAACCTTTGCGATTCTGGA
>NZ_JBFRSN010000208.1:0-3852 GCF_041473595.1 Vibrio sp. 10N.222.46.A1 | reverse complement strand
ATTGTATGCAAGAGCGTACACTTGGGATTTTTTAGAAGATCCAATAATAAATGGACTATGAGTAGCAATAACGAATTGGGCCTTAGGAAAAGCTTTGCTTAAATTTGGAATTAACTCTCTTTGCATGGAAGGGTGTAAGTGATTTTCTGGCTCGTCGATCGTGATTACAAAGTTCTCTTTATTTTGAGAAAACATGTATATTTGCCACGCTACACCAATTATTGATGCCACACCACCTGAAGCAGCATCAATAGAAAACTCACCAGACTCCGTTACTAAAACCACTTCTGGGATTCTTATTTCTAAGTGTTTAAACCCTAAGGTTGCAGGTAACATTATTTTCAAGATTTCCTGAAACCCTTCGAATAATTCTGCATATTCCTTATTGGCAACGACATGACTATTGCCGTACCCGAAGGTAGCAAGCCCAATTAGAGACTCTTTAAGTAAATAATTCGGACTTATATTTTTAAGCCATTCACCCGTATTGTTGAATTTATCGACAACGTTAGCATTATACTCATTAAAGTAATCTTCTTTTTTCTTAGGCTTAGTTGGAATTGACTCAACTTCTTTATAGCTAAACACTGGTCTATGAGAAGGTACGTGCATTCCTTGAATAGGCTGTTGCTCAGAGAAATTTAAATCGTAAGTTGAACCAGCTTTCTTAGGAACCGAAACTTTAGATACGCTTAAGTTTGAATATTGTACCTTGCCGATTTCAATCCATGATTCTTGTTCTTCCTCTTTAGAAAAAAAAGAATCCCATTTGCCGGTTAAAAAACGCATTAGGCCAGATTCTTGATCTTTGGCTGGAGTAGAAAGTAAACGAGTATTCCACCCAAAAGTCTTGCCTAAAACGCCAAGGATCGTCGTTTTTCCGGCACCATTTGAGCCTGTAATGATTGTTACTTTTTCATCAAGATCTATTTCTATTCTTTCGAATTGACGCCAATGGTTTATTTCTACTTTCTTAAACATTACTACTGATTTCCATCTAGAGAGATAACAGCTTATTAAACAGCATTCTGTTTATCACGCAGAGTGCTTGCCTCGCTTATCCTCTTACTATACTCCAGAAATCGCTTTTTAATCAATTAGTTGGATGGCATCAAGTGCGCAATTTTGAGTACTTTCTTCTGGCAAAAGCGAGCATTGCGCTTAACGCTGTGCTCGATTATCTTATGCCTACCAAAATTTACTCTTAGATTCATAGAGATAGAAAAATTGACCTGGGATAACCGTGTGCGTATTTCGGTGATTGCGAACGCTTGTTACCGATGTTTTTCAAGCTATCTACAAGCGAAAAAGAAGAGATGACAATGGTATTACAAGGCAAATGTATTGTTCATAACTAGCGCAATTAAGTTAGTGTGACATTTAACGCTAAATGTGCGTGTCATATTTGTACTTTCTAAGCGACTTTCGATACAAAAAGTTATCCGTATATTTCTAATTTAGGTGATTACTCTAAGAAGGTTCTGTCCAAAAGTTCGCGTGCCTACCTATGACCTACATCATCAATACTGAACGCTAAGCCACCTTAAAGAATGATCATCCCATCTCGATAAGTCAGTGCTGGCGAAACATCTTGCCCTAATAGCACAGGACCATCAAGGTCGACGATTTCAGATTGAACCGCAATAGGCAGCGCCGCTCGCATCGCCAATGAGGTGCCTAGCATACAACCCGACATCAGAGTAAAGCCGAGCCTTTGAGCTTCTTCAGCAAGTACCAAGGCTTCGGTCAAACCGCCCGTTTTATCGAGCTTGATGTTAACCATTTCATACTTGCCTAACAAAGATGAAAGTTGCGAAGTGGTATGACAGCTTTCATCCGCACACAGTGGGATCGGGTGATTGATATGTGCCAGTGACGCATCATGTTGTTGCGGCAAAGGTTGCTCGATCATCGCGATATCAAACTCTGTTAGTTGATTAAACAACTCTTCGAGATTCAACCCTGTCCACGCTTCATTAGCATCCAGTACAACCAGAACATCGGGTGCCGCTTCTCGCACTGCACGAACACGCTCTACTACCTGCTCGCCATCAAGCTTCACTTTTAGAAGTTTCGCACCATTCGCCACATAATCTCGAGCTTGGGTAGCCATCGCTTCTGGTGTGCCAATGGAGACTGTCATTGCAGTAACGATTTGATTGGGTAGCTCAAACAAGCTATTTGGAAACATCTGGCCGTTCTGCTGCGCTTCGAAATCCCAAAGCGCACAATCGACCGCATTTCGCGCTGCCCCTCCAGTCAATAAAGACTGAAGATGATCTCTTAGCTCTGCGGGATCGGTAACGCCTCGTGCAAACATAGCTTCAAGTGCGCTAGACGCTTGTTGGATTTGCGCTAACACAGACTCCGATGACTCGCCGTATCGTGGGTAAGGCGTGCATTCGCCTTGAGCTTGTTTGCCACCATGTTCAATGTAAACACGAACAACGTGACACTCAGTTCGACTGCCACGAGAGATGCGAAAAGGCGTTTGCATCGCGATAGTAATGGGTTCTGCTGTAATCTTCATAATTTCACTCGGTTGATGTTCGCTTTAACAAATGGAAACGTAGAAATGATGACGTCGTTAAAGTGAATGTCGCAAATGATCAGTAATGTGTTGTACACCAAAACGCACTGGATCCGTCACGGGCACTTGATAGAGTGTGGTCCATTCTTGGCATAATGTCTCAGCGTCTTCAATGCTGATTGCCGACGTGTTCAAGCAGATGCCAACCAATTTTACATCTGGATTCGTCAATCGCGCGGCTTGCAAGTTAGCTTCGATCGTCTGTTCAATCGTTGGTAATTGCGCATGAGGAAGGTTGCGAATATGTGGTCGCCCTACTTCGTGACATAGCACCAAAGCATCAGCTTGTGCGCCATGCAATAATCCCAAACTCACGCCTGCAAACGAAGGGTTGAACAAAGAACCCTGCCCTTCAATGATGTCCCACTCGTAGTCAGTAAAATCGGGGCTAATCGCTTCAACCGCGCCAGAAATGAAATCCGCCACCACCGCATCAATAGAAATGCCTTTGCCTTCAATCAAGATACCTGTCTGCCCTGTCGCTTTAAACTGAGCAGAGATTCCTACTTGTTTAAGCGATTTTTCAATGGCCAACGCCGAGAACATTTTTCCTACTGAGCAATCGGTTCCGACCGTAAGAAGGCGCTTACCCTGACGAGGCTTACCGTTACCAACGTTTAGATCACCATCAAAATGGCGTACATCATGAAGCTTAGTCAATCCTCGCTGTTGCATGTCAGCAAGCGGTGAAAATTCACTCAGTCGTTGGTGCATGCCAGATGCAATCTCAAATCCCATTTCTGTAGCTTCCATTATGGTTGGCTGCCAAGAGTCAGGAATAACACCACCTGGGTTTGCTGTGCCAATCACTAGCGTTTTCGCGCCCTGTGCTTGCGCCTCTTGTAAGGTCATATCCGTTAAGCCAAGTGAAACGGTAACGTCTGTTAAACGAAGCTGACCTAGGCAAATTTCTGGTCGCCATTGATGAATACCGCGAGCTGTTTTTGCGGCAAGTGGGTCGGTAACATCCCCAAAAAAAAGAAGGTAAGGTTGAGCGATAGACATGAGTATTCCTAATTAATAAATCTTTGTATGGGTTTACTTTAATTAAGAACTTAGAAGCTGCCGAATACCAATTTATGGCGAGCCTATAACCTTAAGTTATAGGCTGAGTATGGCTCTTCAATGAAGCGATAAATTGCTTAACAGAAATAGACTGAGGGGTGTGCTCTGCACAAAGCATCGAGACCGAGAATTGGATATCCGGCTGCAGTGAAAGCACGCAAACCGAGTCGTCATTTTGATATTGCTCTGCCGTCCAC
>NZ_JBFRSN010000207.1:0-13262 GCF_041473595.1 Vibrio sp. 10N.222.46.A1 | reverse complement strand
GCAAATACAGCTTTGTTTTGTGCTTCCAGTGCCGCAGTAAACTGTTTCACGATAAGCTCTGCACTTGCGTCGGTTTCTGAACTTAATTCGATGATTGAGCGCACTTGCTTAAGGTTCGCTAATACGGGGTTAAGCTGGTTAGCGATGTTCAAACCTTGTTGAAGTGCCGTGTTTTGTAAATCCGTAGCAGTGGCCTCTGTCAGCTGCGTTTTTACTTTTTCAGTGACTTGTTTATTCACATCGGTAAATGCGTTGGTCGTCATTCCCATGGCGATTAACAGAGTGAAAGCCATCGCTCCGCCCGCACTCACCGCAATTCGCGTTCGTATACTGTTAAACATATTATCTCTCTAACCAAATAGTGGTAGTTTTTCAGAGATTTTAAACAAGATACGTGAATGGAAAATTCTATATAATGAACACAATAAGAATAGGGTGATTAAAAATATAAATAGGATGATATAACGCTTCGGATTATGTCTTTTAGAGAGGAGCAATAAGATAGGTGTATGGCTGTTTTTATTCTATTATCTAATTGTATTTGTTGATATTTTATACTTGATGCCGTTTTTAATTTCCTGGTAAATCAGGAGGTTGTAGTTTGAGGGTGTTGTGGATATATATTACTCATTATATGACATCAGTCACATTTTAATTTCATCTGAAGTGTGGAATACCCACTTAAAAAGTATGCATTTATACGTTGCAGACTAAATTCAAGTAACTGGGCCATTGATCATCTTCATTATTAAAGAATCCCCAAGCTCTTTAGCTTTCTATAAATGGTATTGCGGCTGATACCCAGTATTCGCGATGTCTTGCTGATGTTGCCCTGATTGGCTTGATACGTTTGCAGCAAGGTTTCCTCAACGGTACTTCTTAAATCGTTATTCGTTGTGCCTTTGAAGGTATTAGGAGTCGTCAGTTGATGCTGATTATCTTGCGCTAATAACGTGAGATGTTGAGCAAGGTGGCTAGGCACATGCTCGAGTGTGAGTTGTCGTTCATCACTCGCGAGTAGGGCTGCGACCTTAAGTAAGTTATCTAATTCACGGATATTACCGGGCCATGAATAGGCGCACAGCAAGCTCATTAAGTGCGGGCAGATTGTCTGTTCGTCTTCGGCATATTTACGATGAATGTGCTCGATTAAGGCGTGCTTGTCTTGTCGGTGTTGCAAGCTTGGAAGAGTAAAGGCCAAGCCATTCAGGCGGTAAAAGAGATCTTGTCGAAATTCCCCCGTAGCGACCAACTGTTCTAGGTTTTTATGCGTCGCAGCGATGATCTGACAATCGACTTGATAGCTCTGATTTGAGCCAACAGGCACTACCGACTTATCTTGTAGAACATGCAGCAATCGACACTGAGCCTCCAATGGCATGTCGGCAATCTCATCTAGAAACAGAATTCCCTTGTCTGCTTGGCGGATCTTACCTTGGAATCCTTTGTGGCTTGCGCCAGTAAAAGCGCCCGGCGCGTAACCAAACAGTTCTGATTCGATAAGATCTTTCGGCAGTGCACCGCAATTTACTGCTACTAGGGGCGAAGATTTACGTTGGCTTTGTTTGTGCAACGCTTTTACAAATTCGCCTTTGCCAACGCCCGTTTCTCCTAAGATTAATAGGCTGATCCCTTTGTCGATAACCTTGTTGGCTTGCTGCCAAGCGTGTTCTATCTGTTGCTCGCCATGGTGCAGATCACACGACGCTGAAATAGAGCGAGTGCGCTTGGTGGTTGGTTGTTTGAGGTGTTGTTTCTCAAACACAAAAGGTGCATCAAATGAGGCTCGATTGAAGAGAGTCTCGATGCATTCGCCGACGATCGAGGTTTGATCCAGCAGTTGAGAGGCGACCTGATTGTGCGCGACTACCTCGCCAGCTTCATTGGCTATCACAATTCCTTGCCAGCCGCTGTGTAATAGAGATTTCTCACATGCGAGGTCAATACGAGTGGTGCCTTGTGGGATATGACTTAATAGCTGATTTTCAACAAGCTGAACCATATTTTGAACCAGCAATTGGATAGAACTGTCGTGTTGCTGTTGCTCACTGGTAATATCCAATACGCCAACCATCTGCCCTTGATGATCAAACACCGGGCTTGCGGAACAACTGATAAACCGATGCTGGTGGATGAAGTGCTGTTCACCAATGATAGATACTGGTTTCGCTTCAACGATGGCGGTGCCAATCGCGTTGGTGCCTTTAAGTTGTTCCTGCCAACATGTTCCCGAACTGAGTGCAATTGACGTCAGCTTCTCTTTAAACCGCTCCTGTCCCCAACTTGCCAGAATTACCCCTTCAATATCCGTCAGAATCAAACGGCTGTCAGTGCGTGCAAACATCTGATTAAACAGAGGGAGAGCATTACGTTCGACGATATGAATCAAGTCGGACGATTGATGACGTCGCTGTTTAAGGATCGATTGTGGCAGGCGAATGTCTTCGGGAAGTCGTCTCTGTTTTAGACCCGCTTCTGTGCTGCGGTGCCAAGAGGATGAAAGCCAATCTGAGGTGTTTGCTTGTTGAAGATGCATGACTGTTCCATGTCGTAACAGTGAGGGTGTACCAATTTGGAACAGTTGAACACTGGAGTGCTTTCCAGACGCCCGTTCAATGCCAACTCACTTTGGGTTGTAAACGTTTGGTAATCATAGTTTTACAATTTATTAACAACAAGTTTTGAAGTTCTGGCGTGTGATTTGCGTTGTTACTGTTGTGAAGAAAACACGAAGTATCAGTGTTTTAAACAGAAAGCATAAACATGGTGACACTCTTTTTAGAGCTCTTTTCATGAGATCTGTTCTCAAGGGAAGTCGCCATGCTAGCTCGACAACATAAGCTCAATAACGAATGAGCAACGACTAAAAATCTAAGAAGGATCTAACTATGATTTACGCACAGCCGGGTAGTGATAACGCAGTGGTGAACTTTAAAGCGCAATACGATAACTTTATCGGTGGCGAATGGGTGAAGCCTGTTAGCGGTGAGTATTTTGATAACACTTCCCCAGTGAATGGTCAGGTGTATTGCCAAGTGGCACGTTCAACCGAGGCGGACATTAGCTTGGCACTCGATGCCGCGCATGCTGCTCGTGCTAGTTGGGCGGCGACTAGCGTGACTGAGCGCTCCAACATCCTACTTAAAATTGCCGATCGCATTGAAGCGAACCTAGAAGAAATCGCAGTCGCTGAGACGTGGGAAAACGGCAAGCCTGTGCGTGAAACTTTGGCAGCAGACATTCCTTTAGTTGTCGATCACTTCCGTTACTTTGCGGGTTGTATTCGAGCGCAAGAAGGCAGCGCAGCAGAGCTAGATTCAAACACCGCAAGTTACCACTTCCCGGAACCAATTGGTGTAGTCGGCCAGATCATTCCTTGGAACTTCCCGATTTTAATGTCGGCTTGGAAATTGGCACCTGCACTGGCTGCGGGCTGTTGTGTGGTGATGAAGCCAGCCGAGCAAACACCGACATCGATTTTGGTGATGATGGAGAAGATCGCTGATCTTCTACCTGCAGGCGTGGTCAACATCGTGAATGGTTTTGGTAGCGAAGCGGGTCAAGCGTTAGCAACCAGCGATCGTTTGGCGAAATTGGCCTTTACCGGTTCGACAGAAGTCGGTCACCACATCCTGAAATGTGCGGCTGAAAGCTTGATTCCATCAACGGTAGAGCTTGGCGGTAAGTCTCCAAACATCTACTTCCCAGACATCTTTAACCATGAAGACGAATACCTTGATAAGTGTGTCGAAGGCATGCTGCTTGCGTTCTTCAACCAAGGTGAAGTGTGTACCTGTCCATCACGCGTGTTGATTCATGAATCGGTATACGACAAGTTCATCGCCAAGGTGGTCGAGCGTGCTCAAACTATTAAACAAGGTAACCCGCTAGATACCGAGACTCAGGTTGGCGCACAAGCTTCAAAAGAGCAGTTTGACAAGATCTTGAGCTACCTAGAAATCGGTCGTCAAGAAGGTGCGAAAGTGCTAACAGGTGGTGAAATCGCGCAGCAACCAGATGATCTCGGCAACGGTTACTACATTCAGCCAACCATGCTGGAAGGGCACAACAAGATGCGTGTATTCCAAGAGGAGATCTTCGGCCCTGTTATCGCGGTGACGACGTTTAAAGACGAAGCGGAAGCGTTAGAAATCGCTAACGATACCGAGTATGGCTTGGGTGCAGGCGTATGGACGCGTGATGCAAACCTAGCGTATCGCATGGGTCGTAACATTGAAGCGGGGCGTATTTGGGTGAACTGTTACCACGCTTACCCAGCTCATGCCGCGTTTGGTGGTTACAAAAAATCGGGCATTGGCCGTGAGACACACAAGATGATGCTCGATCACTACCAAAATACTAAGAACCTGTTGATCAGCTACGATACTAATCCGTTGGGCTTCTTCTAATACAGGTTCGTTCTAAAAGTATGAGAATGAATCATGGGTACAAAGAATAACTAACAACGCAGTAGGCTTAATTAAGAAAAACAAAAGCTAGAAACCAAAACGCCCAATTCAATTGAGTTGGGCGTTTTTATGCTTGAATCGTTCTAGTTTTGCGAAAAGAAGATCTCGGGCTTGTGGGTTGGGCCAGAATTACCTTCTAGCTGAGTAAGCTCTAATCCTTGTTTCCCTATCAGAGAACCGACTAATTGGCGGTTAAACGGGTAACTGTCAGGGTTGTTAATATACTCTTCAATATCAACCCATTTAGCCTCTGCAATTTCATCGGTGTCTTGAATCGCAATCTCTTGGGTTTGAGCGATAAGGTGGCAAATAAAGTAGAGGTTCGATTTGCCAAACTGATACGGGTGTCTCGTCGCCATGCCAACTACAGAAATGAATGTGGCTTTGATACCAGTCTCTTCCAAGGTTTCACGAACCACCGATTCTTCAATGCCTTCACCCAACTCAATATGGCCGCCCGGTAATTTGTAGCCTGTCATACCGTGCTCTTTAATCATCAGCACTTGATTATGTTCGTTGGTGATCAATGCGCCTGCGCCCAAGGTGTGGGTCGGAATGAAAGGCACAAACTCTACAATCTCGGATTTGTGGATCAGCGTAATCTCGTCTTCTAGACAGTTGTGAAACACAAAGCCAAGTTCAGTCGCCACCGGAATAAGGTGCGAGAGCGAAATAGGCAAGCTAATCCAAATTATGCCTTTGTTATTCTGCTTTGAAAATTCGGTGATCTCGCTGAGTTCGGCATTGAAAGAGTCAGCATCGTGAGGGGCTGTTGCTGGGTCGATGATGATGCCGTTAAATTTGTCGAGCGTAAATTCCACGGGTGATCCTTTATTATTTTTGATTTATAGGGAGTCGAGCATAGATGGAGCTTATAACATCTTAAGGGCTTATAACACCTATGCAGCTTGCGACAGTTAGATTGTTTTTATCATCTTGGGATAAAGGGCAGTTGCGGGTGAAAGTGGAAAAGAGGAGAGTTTAAGGCGGGCGGCTTGAAACAAAAACTGCGCTTGGAAGCCAAAGCGCAGTTTTAAATCGGGTCTATTTGGGTTCGACTCTAACGAACATAGTTCGCATCAATACTCACGTACCAGTGCTGAAGCTTGCCGTCAGATTTTTTGATCCACAAATCGTTGGTGTAGCTCTCGATTTTGCCGTTAACCGTTAAATTGAACGTGTTCTCGTCGAATTTGCCAAGTTTCACGAATTGGTCTGTGGTAACTAGGAACGGGTCCATGTCGTCCACGCCAACCACATCTGAAATCACATAGTAGTGGTAAGTCAGCGGCTTGCTCGCATCATTCGGGTTGCTGCGGTACGCCACAAGCTTGAATGGTTCCGTTAATGGAAGGTCGAGCGTTTGCTTGTCCATGGTCGCTGGAATCGGGATAAACAGCCAAGCGGTAAACAGACCGCTTAATAAAACCATCAGGAAGAAAAGAGTCTTAATTGCTTTCATAGCAACCTTCAAAATAGGTGATGTAGAAGACGCTATGGTAACAGGTTTGATTTGCCGATTGTAAGAGTATGAATAAGTGAAGGCGACACTGTCTGTTAGGAAACTTGAACGAATTGACACACTGTTCATAAGTCACTATCTACACTAGTGCGAGTGACCTTGAGATAGGTTGATCATCACAACACCTGCTGCCACAAATAACATACCAACCCACACCATAGTATCGAGGTGCTGACGGTAAACAAATGTAGAAATCAAGCTCACGGTTACGATAGCCAAGCCCGCCCATAAAGAGTGAACCACACCTACAGGCATCCCTTTCATTGCTTGGCTCAAAAATAGAAATGCCGCCAAGTGTCCTGAAATCACCAATAGAGCAGGGATGGGTTTAGACAAACTGAAACCGTCGGTTGCTTTAAGTGCTACGTGAGAAAGTGCTTCCGCCATCACGCCCATCATTAAGAAAAACCAGCTCATAGTCGTACCTTTTAGTTGTATTGTTTTTTGTTGGTATAGCGGGGTATTTGAAAGTGTTAATCGTTGTTGCTGCTCTTTAGCAACAGCGTATTTGCCCAAACAGCAGGCATAAAAAAGCCCACACCTCACGCTTTTGCAAGGTGTGGGCTAAATCGGTGTGACTATTTGTTTAGGTAAGCAGCGTGGAACTCAATATGCTCATCAATAAAGCTAGAGATGAAGTAGTAGCTGTGGTCGTAACCTGGCTGCATACGTAGCTCTAAATCGGCATTGGTTACCTTAGCTGCTTCGACCAATTGCTCAGGCTTTAGCTGCTCAATTAGGAAGTTGTCCGCTTCGCCTTGGTCTACCAACATTGGCAGCTTAGTGCCTTTGGTTTTTAGAAGCTCAAAGGCATCGTAGTGTTTCCATTCTTCAATATCTAAGCCTAGATATTGGTTGAATGCTTTTTGTCCCCAAGGGCATTGCATTGGGTTGGTGATTGGGCTGAATGCCGAGATAGAACGGTAGTTATCTTCGTTCTTAATACCAATCGTTAGGGCACCGTGTCCGCCCATGCTGTGACCTGAAATGGATTTCACAGACGTTACTGGGAAGAAAGACTCAATCAAAGCTGGGAGCTCTGTTACCACGTAATCGTACATGTGGTAATGGCTGTCCCATGGTGCTTGAGTGGCATTCACATAGAAGCCTGCACCTTGGCCGAGATCGTAGCTTTCATTGTCGGCAACGCCTTCGCCACGTGGGCTTGTATCAGGTGCAACAATAGCGATGCCTTGCTCAGCCGCAGCTTTGAATGCGCCGGCCTTTTGCATGAAGTTTTCATCGGTACAGGTTAAGCCTGATAACCAATACAAAACAGGAACTGGGTTTTCTTTGCTTGCGTTAGGTGGCAAGAAAATCGCAAAACGCATGTTGCAGTCAAGCGTTGCAGAAAAGTGGGTGTATTGTTTGTGCCAACCACCAGCAACCTTTGCTTGGCTAATGTTTTCGATTGTCATCTATTGTGCTCCGTTAGGTTGATGGTTTTGGGGGATAACATGTCTATATCATTTAAAGTTTCACCACCCACCGGGCAGGAGGTGGTGAAGACAGTTTGTTGCTTCTCATTTATAGCTTTGGCCTCGACACCTAAGTATCGAGACCAAGGAGAATTATTTATCCATGTGTAGAACAGTACGGATAGATTCACCTTTGTGCATTAGGTCGAATGCTTCGTTTACGTCTTGCAGACCCATAGTGTGAGTAATGAACTCCTGAAGACCAAACTCACCTGCAATGTAGCGGTTAACGATTTCTGGAAGCTCAGAGCGGCCTTTAACACCACCGAAAGCAGAACCACGCCATACACGACCAGTCACTAGTTGGAATGGACGAGTTGCAATCTCTTGACCTGCACCCGCAACACCAATGATTACTGATTCGCCCCAACCTTTGTGGCAGCACTCAAGTGCTTGACGCATCACGTTTACGTTACCAATACACTCAAAAGAGTACTCAACACCACCGTCTGTCATCTCAACGATAACGTCTTGGATTGGTTTGTCGAATTTAGTTGGGTTGATGCAGTCAGTCGCGCCAAGCTGTTTTGCTAGCTCGAATTTGCTCTCATTGATATCAACACCGATGATGCGGTCAGCACCAGCCATGCGAGCACCAATGATTGCAGAAAGACCGATACCGCCTAGGCCGAATACAGCAACGTTGTCGCCTTTTTCAACTTTAGCTGTGTTTAGTACAGCGCCCATACCTGTTGTTACACCACAACCTAGAAGACAAACTTCTTCAAGTGGTGCTTCTTTGCTTACTTTCGCTAGAGAGATTTCTGGAAGTACTGTGTACTCAGAGAAAGTAGAGCAACCCATGTAATGGAAAATCGTTTCGCCATTGATAGAGAAGCGGCTTGTACCGTCTGGCATTAGGCCTTTACCTTGCGTTTCACGAACCGCTTGGCATAGGTTAGTTTTACCAGATTTACAGAACTTACATTCGCCACATTCAGCTGTGTAAAGTGGGATAACGTGGTCGCCAATCTCAACACTTGTAACGCCTTCGCCGATCATCTCAACGATACCGCCACCTTCGTGACCAAGGATTGAAGGGAAGATACCTTCTGGATCGTCACCTGATAATGTGAATGCGTCAGTGTGACAAACACCAGTAGCAACGATGCGAACTAGAACCTCACCAGCTTTAGGAAGTTGTACATCAACTTCTTCCATTTTTAGTGGCTCGCCAGCTGCCCATGCAACCATTGCTTTTGATTTGATATGCGTTTGACCAGGTTTAATTTCGATTGTCATTGGATGTTTCCTATATATGTCAGTACAGCGGATAACCGTGCAATTAAATTCAACCCGTTAAGCGTAGTTGAGCTTAATTGTTTCCGCTCTCTCGTTTTGTTGGAGCTAGTATAGGTGTGAGTGCATGTTTTGATAATCCCCTTAAATAGAAAATTATTATTACGTATTTGTAATAATGGGTATGTTCAGAAAGATTCGGAGAGGGGGTAGTTACTCAGAAAATGTAAGAACATTCTGAGTAGCTTTCTATGTAAAGACACTAATTGGAAACAAATGGGGCGTAATTTAATAGCCTATGTGATTTGGTGTGGTGGTCATCAACTTGTTTTCTACTCCGGTGAGTCATTGAGTTTATTTAATAGATGGTAATGCAGTTCGTAGATTTAGCTTAGGTCGATCCATATACATCTAAGTAGGTTCGCTAGTTTAAAGTTACTAATCATTAACCTGTTTAAAGATTTGTAGTTCTTAAAGCCTACTTTTTTAAGTGGTTTATAGAACAATTTTTTCCTTTTGGTATGATATGCAAATAAATTAACAAAAGACTAAGAAAGGTAAGGCTATGGATTTCATCGAAAGGCTACAGGGGCTATCTAAAAAAATAGTTCAGGTTGGTGCAACATTAGAAACAGAAGAAGCAACTAAGAATGCATTGATTATGCCATTCCTGCACTCAGTTCTTGGTTATGATGTTTTTGACCCAACAGAAGTCGTCCCTGAGTTTAATGCGGATACAGGTACTAAGAAAGGTGAAAAAGTAGATTATGCGCTACTTAAAGATGGTGAAGTTCAAATCTTGATCGAATGTAAAAAATTCGGAGAGAAGCTGTCGACTAAACACGCAAGTCAACTGTTCCGTTATTTCTCTGTAACGAATGCACGTATCGCTATCCTTACGAATGGTGAAGTTTACGAGTTTTATACAGACCTCGATGCTCCAAACAAAATGGATGAGAAGCCATTCTTAACGTTGAATATGTCGGATCTCGATGAGCATATTGTTCCAGAGGTTAAGAAGCTAACTAAATCATCTTTTGATGTTGATTCTGTTGTCGATGCAGCGGGGGAGCTTAAATATCTAAACCAAATTAAGAAGGTTCTACAAGTACAGTTTAAGAACCCAGAAGAAGATTTTGTCAAATTTTTCACATCAAGAGTTTATGATGGTGTTCAAACTGCAAAAGTTAAAGCTCAATTTCTTGAAATTACCTCAAAAGCACTAAAACAGTTCCTTAATGATAGTATCAATGATCGTTTAAAGTCTGCGATTGGCACTAATGAAGAAGTTGCAATTAAGGCGCAAGCGCCAGTTCAATCTGTAGTAGATACAGAAATCACACTAGAGCAAGGCGAAGAAGATAAGCCAAGGGTTGTTACGACTGAAGAAGAAACGGACGGCTTCAATATTGTTAAAGCTATCCTACGTGCAAAATTAGATGTTTCACGTATTACGGCAAGAGACACGCAAAGTTACTTTGGTATTTTGCTCGATGACAATAACCGCAAACCTTTATGTCGTTTACACTTTAATGCTAAACAAAAATATATTGGAATTACTGGTGAAGATAAAAAAGAAACTCGCCACCCAATCGAAAGCTTGGATGATATCTACGGCTTATCTGACAAGTTGCTAGATAATGCAGCTAGATTTGAATAAATAGAGTAAGGGAGGCTTGACCTCCCTTTTTTGTATATGAAATATTTTACGTTACCTCGATACAACGCTATAGCTATCGTTATGGCTGTAATACTAGCCTTTTTTAGTAGTTATAGTAATTCAGCACTTATACACGCTTTAAATTGGCTAGTTGTTGCTTACTTTTTTCTTGAAGCATTTTTCAAGATCAAAGAACAAACTTGGCGAAAATACATCTCGACTTTTGGCAATAAATTTGATTTCTCGATAGTAATAATAAGCTCGATTTTCTTGTTCTTACCAAATGAAGCTCTTGGGAGCGTTATCTACCTAAGGATTTTCAGAATAATATCGCTTATAAAAATTATCAGACTTATGCCAAATACTGAGCATATTGTTAACGGTCTTATAAGAGCTTTAAAGGCATCCAAAGCTGTTTTGATATTACTAGCTGTGCAGTTGCTGTTTTTCTCTCTATTAGGTTTTACGCTGTTTTCTAATGTAATTCCTGAGTACTTTGGTGATCCGCTGCGTTCAATGAATACTATCTTTGGAATTTTTACGATAGAAAACTGGGGAGCGGTGCCAGAAGCAGCAAAAGAACTCAATCAACCTTATGCTTATTATGCTGTAAATACATTTGTTATAGTGGTTTTAGTTTTAGGTGGCTTTATTGCTCTTTCTCTTGCTAATGCTATTTTTGTAGATGAAATGGCAAGTGATAACAACGATAACCTTATGGAAGAGATCGCTGAACTTAAATCAGAGCTTAGCGAAATCAAGGAGTTGTTAAGAAAGCCAAATGATTAACTATTAGTGCCACTAGTTGGATCGTCCATTTAAAGTGTTTGCTTGATAAGCAATTAGTAAGGTCAGATTTCAATATCCTAGTGGAATCTGGCTTTTTAGTTTGCGAAAGTTACGCATGTATAGCGATACTTGGTGCGTGAAAAATATCAACTCGTTTCTATTCACTGGTAACTATATTTAAAGTTCCCTCACACCTCAACATCGCCACAAATGCCTCCAAATACTGCTCGATAGTCAGATCCGCAGACACTGGCGGCAGCTCTACGGTAATACACGATAGGTTTCTTTCTTGGCACCAAGTGCCGAATGAGCCTGGGGTTTCGTAATCAACGTCTTCAACGAGCGGTAGGTTGAACTGCTTGCCTAGCCAAATGGCGAGTTCAGATTGGGTTGGGTCGTCGACCATGGCGAGTGGTTCGTGGAAAGAGATGACGAACTTGGGTTGGCGCTGCTCAATGAGGTTAATGAGCGACTGCACTTCCGGTTCAAGCTGATCGGCTTGGCCGGTTTTAACTTTTACATCTCTGACTGGTGTGTGTGAACTCCAGCGATAGACGGTGTCGTTTTCTGTCCAGTTTTGCGTAGGGAAAGCGCGGTTTAGATCGACTTGGTTTGCGTTGGCGCGAGTGCCTAGTTGATTGCCGTCAGGGTTCATCGATAAGATCACATCGTGTCGTAAATTGGCCGCTGGCAAGCTTCTTAGCGCACAAGATAATCCTGCAATAGAAGCGGTCTCATCGCCGTGTGTGCCTGCTAAAATCAGCCCGCGAAATTCACTTTCTATTTGTGCGGGGAAGTAGAGTAAGGGTGCACCCAACACCGATTTTCCATATGACAGCGGCTTTATTGAAAACGCAGCTCTTTCCGTTCTTGGAATTAAACTCACCTTAATCTCCTGATTGATCAAGTACTATCAAGTATTCACTATTGGCTATATTAATCATTAACCAAGTCCATTAGATGAACCCCTTTAAATAAACCATAGCGTCAAAACTCGTCAACCGTCGCATTGTTAATTTTATTACTTTGCTTCAAAGATAGGCTAGGAGAGCAAAAAAACATGGATTTTAAGAAACATTCAACGGCTTTACTCATTTCATCTTTATTGACCCCTTTTATCTCAGTGACTGCCGTTGCTGAAACCTTACCTGCTGGTGTTTCACTGGCAAAAGACCAACATTTGGTGCGAGCCAATGATGCAGAAGCTGCGACACTCGATCCGGCAAAGGCAGAAGGTTTGCCTGAAATGCACATTCTACGTGACCTATTTGAAGGTTTAGTTATTCAAGATCGCGATGGCAACATCACTCCAGGTGTTGCGGAATCTTGGGAAACCGAAGACAACCAGACGTTTGTATTCCACTTGCGTAAAGATGCTAAATGGTCGAATGGCGATCCGGTGACGGCCGATGATTTCGTGTATGCGATAAGACGCGCGGTCGATCCGAAACTCGCTTCGCCGAATGTTTGGTATCTTAAGCTGACTCAAATCAACAACATCGCTGATGTGGCAGAAGGTAAGAAGCCCGTTGAAGAGCTCGGTATCTCGGCGGTTGATAAGCACACGGTGAAATTCGAACTCGATAGCAAAGTGCCATACTTTGTGGCGATGACAGGCCACACTTCAATGATGCCCGTTCACAAGGCTACGCTAGAAAACAGCGATAAGCCGTGGAGCGATCCGAAGCAGTTTGTTGGTAATGGTGCGTTTGTTTTAGGCGAGTGGGTGGTTAACGAGCGCATTGAACTGGAGAAGAACCCTAACTATTGGGACAGTTCAGATACGCACTTAACCCAAGTGACTTACATTCCGTTTGAGAACCAGAATGCGTCGATTAATCGCTATGCGGTGGGCGAGGTCGATATCACGTCTGATGTGCCGACACACATGGCGCAGCAGCTAAAAATGAAATATCAAGACGCGTATACAGCGGTACCTTTATTGTGTACATACTATTACGCGTTCAATACCACGCGCCCTCCGTTTGATGATGCGCGAGTGCGTAAAGCGGTGTCTTATTCCATGATGCGTAATGTGATTACTAATGGCGTGACTCAAGTAGGTAACTTACCGGCTTATACCTTTGCTCATGAATACACGGCAG
>NZ_JBFRSN010000206.1:0-9038 GCF_041473595.1 Vibrio sp. 10N.222.46.A1 | reverse complement strand
ATTTTAGTCACCAATCCATATTCTTTCGCGGTTTCACAGTCGATCACTTTGGCCGTCATTGCCATTTCTAAGGTGTGATCTTTACGCATCAGCTCGCGAAATGCGATGGCGCCTCCCATGTCAGGAATCAGCCCCCACTTCGCTTCCAATATCGAGAAGTTCGCGTCTGGGCTAGCGATTCTAAAATCACCACCACTGGCTAATTGAAGCCCACCTCCCCAACAACGCCCGTGAATCGCAAAAATGACAGGGCAAGGGATCTCTCGCCAACCAATAGAAAAATACTGAGCCGCATTTGGCAACGTCGGCAACCATTTGAACAAAAGCTTCATCGCTCCAACTTTACTGTTCAATAACGATTTAACATCGAGCCCTGAACAAAAATCCGTACCATTACCTTTCACTATCACAGCGCGAATCTCGTTATTCTTTTTGAGTTCTCTGATCATATTATTGACGCCTTCAAACATCGCCATATCAATAGCGTTGAGCTTATCGGGTCTATTCAGCACAACGGTGGCAATTTGGTTTTCATCAATGGAACAAGTGATACGATCGAGGTTTGGCATGGTGGCTACCTTATAAGTGGTCAGACCTTTAGGTTATACATTTTATTAACATATGCCAAACTTGCACATTAAGAAGCGAGACCTGTGTTGCTTAACACCTCCCCCTTACACAAACGACATCAATAAAAAAGCAGTGATGGTTCGCTCCATTCACTGCTTTTCATTCGTAGCTTTTATTGCGAATCGCTTTGATTGCCAGTAGTTTTGAATACCAGTAGCTTTGATAATCAAGGGCTCTCTGTTTTGACAGAACCTATGTTCTTCGAGATTTCAGTAACAAGAAGATGAAATAACTGCCACCAATAATTGAAACTAACGTCCCTGCGGCAAGCTGCGCTGGGAACACCACCACTTGCCCTAACCAGTCTGCAAATAGCATCAATGCTGCACCAATCAAAAACGACAAGATGATCTGCTCTCGAACCAAACGAGCGCCCACCATTGCTGCGATATGCGGAGCTAACAAGCCGACAAACGCGACTGGTCCCATGGTGGTTGTCACGACCGAACATAAGATCGCAACAATACACAACAGTGCCACGTAGGCGATACTGATATTCAGCCCTCTGGCACTCGCGAACTGTCGGCCAGTCGCAATTAAGGTCACCCAACGGCTCAATAGCAAAGCAGCCCCGATAGAAGCCGTTATCACCATGGTCATAATCATTGCCGACTCAGGTTCAACACGATAGGTAGAGCCTGCCAACCAAGCCAATAAAGTGTATTTCCCCTCACCCACTCGCGTTAAAGAGAATTGCACCAAAGCTTCCAAAACTGCGGTTAATGAGATACCTGTGAGAATCAAGATCGAAGGTGCAAACTGATGCTTCTTGCCAAGGAATAGCAATAAACACAGTGCAATCGCGCTGCCTAAGAAAGCAATCCAAGGGCTCAATGAGTGAATCGAATAACCCATAAATAGGCTACTGAAAATCAACGCCAGAACAGCGCCCGCCGACACACCAAGAATGTCCGGGCTTGCAAGCGGATTGTAGACTAACCTTTGTAAAATCACGCCCGCCACCGCCAAACCGCCACCAGCGAATATCGCCGTTAATATTCTCGGCCAACGAATCGACCATTCAAATGCGTCTGGGATAACAAAATAGCCCATATCAGAAGAAGGCTGTGAGAGCGTACTCAACGCCAACAGCCCAAAAATCATTGTGCCTAACAAGAAGTAAGCCAAAGGTGAAATAAACTTTGGGCCTTTAGGCATCGAGAAAAACAGCTGATCTTGAGCCGATAATTGCTTTCTCGCAATTATGATCAACGCTGGAGCGCCAATCACCGCGGTTGCCGTTCCTGTTGGAATCATATCCAAAGACCATTGCGCCAAGAAAATCGCCAAGCTGTCGGTCACACAAAGCAGTAGCGCACCTAATACACAGCTTGCGACGAGTTCAGATTTGGCCTTTAGAAAACCTAAATGCCTCGCAATGTTCGGAGCTATCAAACCAATAAAGCTGATCACGCCCACTGAGGTAATCGACACTGAGACCAACCAAACGCCAATTGCCATTAGCACAAAGAATGTTGCGCCAATATTGAGCCCGCGTGCTGCTGCCCCTTCAGTGCCAATCGAAAGCAAAGTCAGGACTCTTGGCGCCAATAAGAAGATGGCAAAGATCGGAAGTAGCTTAGGCATCAGCCAAATTACTTGTTCCCAACCGTTCTGTCCTAGATCACCCGCTCCCCATACAAACAAGTTCTGGGCGTACTGGTCATTGAGCAAAATAATCGCAGTCGCAAATGCGCCTAACAGTAAGTTAACTGCCATGCCCGACAAAACAATTGGCAAGCCGCTCATGTTTTTGATTCCGACAATCGAAACAATCAGCCCCATCGCCAGCAGTGCACCGATCAGAGCGAACCAAACTGAATACTGAGCGACCAACATCGGCGCAACCACATTCAGAATAACCAAACCAAGCCACGCCCCTGACGACGTACCTAAAGTAAGCGGCGACATCATTCGGTTCTGCGTCAGTTGTTGAAACAGGCTACCTATGGTGCCGAGTGTTCCACCAACCAAAATCGCCATGACCAAGCGAGGCAAGTTGACATAGATTAACGCCATCAACTCGAATGAATCATCAACCATTGAGTTGAATGTCACGCTGTCACTGATCAGTGAAACTTGCTGGAGCAGCTCACCGATAGGGCCAAATTCAGATTGCCCTAACCATAAATGAACAAGGGAAGCGAAAAACAGCGCTGCCCCCATCACCAAACCACTGGATTTCATTACTGCTCCGCTAACGTCAACAGCGATTGCGCCATAGCTTCTGCGTTATACAAAATCGACATTGCACCACCGTAACTCCAACTTGCCGCTACTGGACTAAATTGACCGTTACGAACAAAAGGCATGCTCTTCCAAACCGGGGATCGGTCTAACTTTTCTTGATATGGAAAAGGTTCAAAGTAAAGCGCAATGCCCTTCTTTACGTTCTTAAGCTCTGTCATTCGTTTTTGACTGATGCCCCACTGACTCGCAGGAAGATCCATCGCATTTTCAAAACCTAACTGTTCAAGCGCATATTGCGGAATCGAATTATCGCCGTAGATAAACACCGATGTGGTACTCGCAAAACGGAAAGAAGTAACTTTTGGCTTGTCACCCGGATACGCTTTGTCTAACTCAGCTTTTAGAACAGCGATACGTTCATCCATCACTGCCAATTTGTTGTTCGCTTGTTCTTCATTGCCAAGCAATTTACCTATCTTCTTGAAGTTCTCTATAGCAGCCGCTGCATTGTTGTGTTGTTCACTGTACGTTTGGTAGTAAAGTACGGGCGCAATTTCCGAGAGTCGATCCTGAAGATCTTTCTGAGGCGAAGCGATAAGAATCACATCAGGGTTTAGCTTCTTCAAAGCAGAAAAATTAGGCTCAGTTCGAGTGCCAATGTCCGCCACGCCTTCTGGAATGGCAGGCTGAACAACCCAGTCGGTATAACCAGCAATATCAGGTACTGCTACTGGTGTTACACCGAGTTCAATCACTTGTTCGGCTATGTCCCAGTTCAGCGCCGCCACTCTAACAGGCTGAGCTTCAAGGGTTTTAACGCCCTCGCTGTCTTCAACTTGGTAATCGGCCATCGCATTAAACGATAAAGCGCTCGCTAATACGGATACCGCCAGCTTTATATGCAAGCTCTTTATTTTAGAAACATGGGAAGCGATTCGTTGTAAATTCATATTGTTGCCTACTCAATCTAAATTCTATATTTATTCAAACGACAAAAGCAGCCCAGTAATGGCTGCTTTAAATTGATAACCCTAACTTAGTTAGAATTCGTAATTAACATTAAATTCTACAGTTTGCTCTTGACCGTACCAGCAATAGCTCTCATTCCAACAAGTGTAATACTCTTCATTGAATATGTTATTTGCAACGACATTAGCTGTTGCGTTCTTAAGCGAGCTGTTAACCTCTCCTAAGTCATAACCTAGAGACAAATCAACTAAAGTATATGATGGTACTTGGCCTTTATTTTTGTCTGACGTATCGTTTAGAACAGTTTCTCCCACATAACGCACGCCACCGCCGACTCTAAGGCCACTCATTGTACCACTACGTACAAAGTAGTTAGCCCAAACATTTGCAGTATGATCTGGTACAAATACTGGTGTTTGTCCGATATTTGACGCATTTCTATCTTCCGTAATTTCCATATCGGTGTATGTGTAGTTCGCCAACACATCCAAGTTTTCAGTGACTTGTGCTCGTCCTTCCAACTCAATACCTTGTGAGCGAATCTCGCCAACTGAAGTCCATGGTGAAGCGCCATCAGGACGAACTCCAACATTTTTCTTATTCACTTGGAACAGAGCCATCGAACCTGAAATCATATTCTCATATGAGTCATACTTAAGACCAAACTCGACTTGTTCACCGGTTTCAGGATCTAAGTTATTACCGTTAGTATCTAACTTTACACTCGGTTCAAAACTGGTAGCAAAGTTAGCAAATGGAGATAAACCATTATCAAATTTGTACAAAGCGCCTAAGCGGTATGAGAAGTTTGTATCATCAGTATCCGTTTTGCTTGGTGCACCACCCAATACTGATACTTTTGTCGTTGTTTCGACTTTGTCAAAACGACCACCAGCAATGAACACCCAATTATCAATCAACATCTGATCTTGGAAATAGAATCCAAGCTGACTCACTTCAATGTCGTTATTTTGATAATACGTTTTTGTAAAATCATTCGGATTCAGCTTATTGTTATTTGGATTGTAAAGGTTGATGCTATCAACACCTGCGAAAGCGTCGTAGGCTACATCACCCTCTGTGTTTCGATAATCCACACCAAAAAGTAAATAGTGATCCAATGAGCCAGTCGACACTAAGCCCGATAGTTGGTTATCAACACTAATACCCGTAGAACTTTCATCGGTGCTATATGCCGAACGAGCTAATGAGCCAGTTGAAGCATCAAAATTGCCACTGCTAGTACTTTCTTGATAAAAGTCAGTTTTCATATAACGGAAATTCTGAAGAAATGCCCAATTTGAGTTGAAATCATGGTTAAACTTATAACCAGTAATAAAGAAATCACGTTTGATGGTGTTGTAATTAACATCCCCGGCAAATGTCGAAGGTGATACTTTTCCTGATTCAATCGCCGCTAATGGGAGTGTCACGTTCTGACCTAATGCAGGGTCATTCTGATAATAAAGATTGAAGTTAATAAAGGTTTTATCAGACACATACCAATCGATTGATGGCGCAATCACATAGCGCTCTTCCTCAACACCGTCTACTTGCGTATCTTTCTTACGACCCAGAGCAACCAAGCGATAAGCAACGTTGTCACTCAAAGCACCCGTTGTATCCATTGAAGCTTCAACTAAGTTATCTAAACCCGTTGCTAAGCCAATTTTCGTAGACTCTTCGAACTTAGGCGCTTTTGCAATGATATTAACCATGCCTCCTGGTGGCATTGATCCGTAAAGAACCGATGTTGGACCTTTAAATATTTCCAAACGCTCCATCGCAATAGGATCAATCTGAGGTTGTACGTTCCATCCAGGAAGGATTGGCAACATCATTCCGTCATAATAGTTATTCGTAGAGTCAAAACCGCGAATTTTAACCCAATCACTAAGAACCACTGCACCACCTTTATTCTCGGTTGATACACCTGGTGCATAGCGAAGAGCTTGCATTACAGACTTAACACCACGTTGTTCCATCTGTTCGCTTTCGATAACGTTAAGTGTTTGCGGCGTTTCTTCTGGTGCTAAAACGGTTTTCGTTGCTGTATTACGGTAGGCTTTACCCATAACAGTAATAGTTTCTACATTCGAATCTGCCGAAGTAGCGGTATCTTCCGCGAATGCTTGCGCTGAAAACGCAGTCAGCAACGCGACTGCCAATGATGAATACTTAAAACGAGTGTGAGTGGTCATGATTCCCTCGGTACCAATGCTTAATTGTAAATAGTAATAAATCTCATTTGCATTGTATGTATCTAGAGGTAGGATAATTAACAATTTGGTGCAAGTTCAAAAAGAACTTGGCCTATTTTGAGTAAAACTAGGTCAATTGCTGATTAAACACACAATTGATCTAGTAACATTTGACCTAGTAGCGTTTGACCTTGTAGCCTTTGACCTTGTAACACAAAGGCTTTTGAGAAGGGGGGAGAAAGTCGGAGAGCTGAAATATGACTACGATTTAATAATAGGAACCCAGTACTCCATTTCCGCATCAGAAGCATGAGCTTGATAACCAAATGGGTACATCTCAAGTTCATAACCATCAACGCCACGATAACCTGAATTTGGAAGCCAATTAAGCACAAACCAACTTAGAGTATGGGGTAGATGCTCTATAGGACCACGGTGCTTCACTACAGCATAGGTTTGCTTCGGAATCGTCAGCACCTCTAACTTATCAGAGATAATACTAGGCAGTTGCGGGATAGAGATCTCGTCATGAAGCTCAACGCCCGCCCAATAGTAAATATTGGTTCCGTCAAAACAAGACTGAGTCAGGTCAACAACGCCAATAAACTGGAGCATGTTGGCGTCAGGGATTTCAACCTCACCTTCTAAACGTGACCATAGCTGAGGGACTTTCTGCGCGAAGTCTTGCGTGAGTGAAAACAAGCCACTGATTTCTGATGTCATTCCTTTCACTAAGAAAGACTCTCTTTCATCAATGCGTACTTCCACAAAGCTTAACGCCCTATTTTCTGAATTACTCGCCGTTTCAGATACTTGTATCGGCTTTTTTAACCCTACTCTTTTGCCTGCTTTTCTATACTGACTTGGGCTTACCCCAAACATTTGCTTAAACGAACGGCTAAAGCTTATTTCTGAATTGAATCCGAGACCAAGCGCAATATCGATAACACGATCTTTTCCATCAAGCAGCTCTTCGGCAGCCTGACTTAACTTTAGCTCTCTCACATAGTTCGCCACGGTAAGCCCGGTTTCGGCTTGAAACACTCTTTGCAGCTGCCAACGAGACCAACAGCTTTGCGTCGCTAAATCTTCTAGCGATAACGCAGAGCTAAGATTCGCATGGATATAAGCCAGAACGCGGCTGATACGGTCAAATGCAGGTGTGTTCATATTCAAGCTTTCATCTTCTCTATTTTTGACTAGGGCGTGTTGGGTTCAACAATACTTTTATCACTTAAAGTGGCTTTTATCACTGAAAAAAGGACAGCCCATCCAAACTTTATAAATCTCAAAAACGTAAAAAGCACCGAGTAGATGCTCCATTTTGTATGGTTATCCTCGACTATGTTCGTTATGATAACGCAACTGATTCTCATTTATTGATTTAAGATGCTTCCCCAACTGCACAATATTATCACTCGTCGGAAAGCCCCGTCCCTACATCAAAAAATCTTCGCTTACTCAAAACAAGTGACCCCTTATTTAAGCGGAAGCTTTGGTGCACTTAATAACAAGAGCATTGCGGTAACAAATGAGAATAGCCATAAAGAGCTCAAACGAGTTTACGATGGTCTTTCGCAAAGCCACCCAGAAGCAGGCAAAGCGTATTGGTTAACACGAACCTGGGATCTCGTGTGTTGGCAGCCTATCTATGTGACTTTCATTTCTATCTATGGGCTTCATTCATTGCCCGACATCAAGAATATCGGTCAATTTAGATACAAAGAGTTCATTACTGGCTACCGCTTCTTTAATGGTGATCATCAACATGGCTCACCAGAAGAGCTGATTCCCGATGCTGGTGAAGCCATTCTTGCACTGACTGAGTTTTATCGAAGCCAGATCAGTGAATGGACACGTATTCGCCCAGGATTTACCAATCATTTATTGGCCGATCTATTGTTAGGCAGTTTGATAAAACTTCAGCAACACGAACCAAGCCTGACCAACGATTACATTACTGCGCAAGCTAAACTTTGGCTAGAAGCATGCCAGTTGTCTGAAAATCATTTAGACAGCCTTAAAGTGGATTCTAGTTCGGGGATGTTAAAACTGATCAGAATCAGCTGCTGCCTGGTTTATAAGTGCGATTCAAGAAAGTACTGTGATAATTGCCCTAGGCATCCAGACAACAAAAAAATCGCTTAGTCACGCCATTTATTAAAGTTCAATACGACGAGCCTTCTCCATTGAGCTTCGCTACTGACCTAATTACAGGACTGACATGTTTCAGCTTTCAAACATCAAAGTTATTCGTGATGAACGAACCATTCTCTCAATCGAAGACCTCGCGATTCCGACCAATGAACTGACAGTCGTTCTTGGCCATAATGGTTCGGGTAAATCTACACTCGTTAATTTGCTCTCTGGGCAGATGTCGCCGGATCACGGCAGCGTGGAACTAGACGGCACTTCCCTCTCTTCATTCAAAAGCAAAGATTTAGCGAAAAAAATTGCTTATTTACCGCAAAAGCTCCCCGCTTCTGCTGGCTTAACCGTAGAAGAGTTGGTTCGTTTAGGACGTTTCCCATGGAGAGGCGCGCTAGGCCGTTGGAATTCAGAAGATAAGTCGATTATCCAACAGGCGATGGAAAGAACCGGTGTCACTGAATTCTCGCAAGCCTTGGCGGATGATTTATCTGGAGGAGAACGTCAACGCGCGTGGGTATCGATGTTGTTGGCTCAACAATCACCAGTACTAATCCTTGATGAACCAACTTCGGCACTGGATGTGCATCATCAGTTTCAGCTTATGGGTTTACTGTCTGAACTCAACAAAACGGAAAATGTTGGGGTGATCGTCATTTTGCACGATTTGAACTTAGCACTGCGTTACGCGACACACATCGTTGCACTGAAAAAAGGTCAGATTGCTTTTGAAGGCAGTGCGGATAAGTTACTTGATGAACAAGCGCTATCAGCTTTGTATGAGTCTTCGATTCGACTGATCGATCATCCAGTTCCAGCTAAGACAGCAGCAAGCGAGAAGGTTGCAGTCGTCTGTGAATAGTTCGGGCATTTCAGCTTAAGTCTAAGCTCTAAGCTCTA
>NZ_JBFRSN010000205.1:0-3644 GCF_041473595.1 Vibrio sp. 10N.222.46.A1 | reverse complement strand
GCTGTGGGGCGTAAACAGCGTGGTGTCGCGCTGATCATTATTCTGATGCTTTTGGCGATCATGGCAACCATAGCTGGCAGTATGTCGGAGCGTCTGTTTACGCAATTCAAACGCGTTGGCAATCAACTGAATTACCAACAGGCTTACTGGTATAGCATTGGTGTAGAAGCACTTGTCCAAGACGGTATTAGGCAAAGTTATAAAGATAGTGATACGGTGAACTTAAGCCAGCCATGGGCGTTAGAGGAGCAGGTATACCCATTGGATTATGGCCAAGTTAAAGGGCGTATCGTTGATGCGCAGGCTTGTTTCAATCTTAATGCGCTCGCTGGGATTACGACGACATCAAGTAACCAACCCCCTTATTTAGTGAAGGTTTGGCAAACCTTACTGGAAAACCAAAATGTGGAGCCTTATCAGGCTGAGGTTATCGCAAATTCAAGTTGGGAATTTCTGGACTCTGATACTCGAGCCACCTCTTCTACGGGGGTAGAAGACAGCACTTATGAGGCGATGAAGCCAGCTTATTTGGCGGCGAATGGCTTAATAGCAGATGAATCGGAGCTGCGAGCCGTTTATCAGGTCTCTGGTGAGGCAATGGAAAAGGTACATCCATTTATTTGCGCTTTGCCCACTGATGATTTCCGATTAAACGTGAATACCATCTCGGAAAAGCAGGCATCTTTACTGGAAGCAATGTTTGCACCCGGTCTAAGTGAATCGGACGCCAAACAGCTGATAGACAAGCGCCCATTTGATGGCTGGGATTCGGTGGATGCGTTTATGGCTGAGCCTGCTATTGTTGGTGTGAGTGCAGAAGTCAGCAAACAAGCGAAAGCATATTTAACTGTAGATAGCGCCTATTTTGAGCTAGATGCAGAGGTATTAGTTGAGCAGTCTCGTGTACGTATACGAACGCTTTTCTATAGTAGTAATAGAGAAACAGTGACGGTAGTACGCCGTCGTTTTGGAGGAATCCGTGAGCGAGTTTCTGACCGTTCGACTGAGTAGCGAGCCACAAAGCCCAGTGCAGTGGTTGGTTTGGTCGACAAGCCAACAAGAAGTGATAGCAAGTGGTGAGCTGTCTAGCTGGGATCAGCTTGATGAGTTAACGCCTTACGCTGAAAAGCGTAGCTGTATCGCTTTATTGCCGGGAAATGAGTGCTTAATTAAGCGTGTTGAAATTCCGAAAGGTGCTGCTCGCCAGTTCGACTCTATGCTGCCATTTTTGTTAGAAGACGAAGTGGCACAAGATATCGAAGACTTACATCTAACCATTTTAGATAAAGATGCAACGCACGCTACTGTGTGTGGTGTAGATCGCGAGTGGTTAAAACAAGCTTTAGACCAGTTTCGCAAAGCCAATATTATTTTCCGTAAGGTGCTACCAGATACACTAGCCGTGCCTGTTGAAGATCAAGGCATCAGTGCATTGCAAATCGACCAGCATTGGCTATTACGTCAAGGTCACTCTCAACGTCAAGGTAACTATCAAGCCGTATCAATCAGCGAAGCATGGTTAGCGATGTTTTTGCAAAGTGATTGGGTTGTGGCTGACGACGAAGACCAACCTACGACTATCTTCAGCTATACCGCAATGCCGAGCGACGATGTACAGCAGCAAAGCGGTATGGAATGGCAAGCAAAGCCTGCGGAATTGGTGATGTCCTTATTGAGCCAACAAGCGATCACCAGCGGCGTAAATTTACTGACGGGCACCTTTAAAACCAAATCTTCTTTCAGTAAATATTGGCGTGTATGGCAGAAGGTGGCGATCGCTGCTTGCTTGCTGGTGGCCGTGATTGTGACTCAACAAGTGTTGAAGGTGCAGCAATACGAAGCACAAGCACAAGCCTATCGCATGGAGAGTGAGCGTATCTTTAGAGCCGTTCTGCCAGGTAAACAACGAATTCCGACAGTAAGCTACCTTAAACGTCAGATGAATGACGAAGCTAAGAAATACGGTGGCTCAGGCGATGGTGACTCCTTACTTGGTTGGTTAGCATTGCTGCCAGAAACGTTAGGACAAGTGAAATCGATCGAAGTCGAAAGCATTCGCTATGATGGCAATCGTTCTGAAGTTCGATTACAAGCTAAAAGCGCTGATTTTCAACATTTTGAGACGGCTAAAGTGAAACTTGAAGAGAAGTTTTCCGTTGAACAAGGGCCATTGAACCGTAATGGCGATGCCGTATTTGGTAGTTTTACCCTTAAGCCCCGTCAGTAACTGCGCAAGGAGATCAGTGATGAGAAATATAATTGAACCACTCCAAGCGTGGTGGACTTCAATAAGTCAAAGAGAGCAACGATTAGTCGTTGGTTGCTCAATTTTATTGGTAGTAGGTATCATTTATTGGGGGCTAATACAGCCCCTCAGTCAGCGAGCTGAACTGGCACAGAATCGCATTCAAAGTGAAAAACAACTACTGGCTTGGGTTACTAATAAAGCCAATGAAGTGGTTGAACTAAGAGGCAATGGTGGCATTAGTGCTAGTCAGCCTTTGAATCAATCCGTGCCTGCATCTATGCGTCGCTTCAAGATCGAATTGATACGAGTGCAACCACGTGGCGAGATGCTGCAAGTGTGGATTAAACCTTTGCCATTTAATCAATTTGTTGATTGGCTGACATACCTGAAAGAAAAGCAGGGTGTTGAGGTTGAGTTTATGGATATTGATCGCTCTGATAGCCTTGGGGTTATTGACGTCAACCGACTACAGTTTAAATGAGGTTAATGTGAAACGCGGTTTATCTTTTAAGTATGGTTTGTTATTTAGCAGCATCTTTATCGTTTTTTTCTCGGTAAGTTTGTTGCTGCACTTGCCGGCTTCTTTTGTTCTTAAACATGCGCCCGTTGTACGTGGTTTAAGCATTGAAGGCGTTGAGGGCACCGTTTGGCAAGGTCGCGCTAACAATATTGCGTGGCAGCGTGTCAATTACGGCTCAGTGCAGTGGGACTTCCAGTTCTCTAAACTATTCCAAGCCAAAGCAGAACTTGCAATTCGCTTTGGTCGTAACAGCGACATGAACTTATCTGGTAAAGGGCTTATCGGGTATAGCATGAGCGGTGCTTACACGGAAAACTTAGTGGCATCAATGCCAGCTAGCAACGTGATGAAGTATGCGCCAGCGATACCTGTGCCAGTGTCTATTGCAGGACAAGTTGAACTGACTATCAAACATGCGGTTCATGCTCAACCTTGGTGCCAATCGGGTGAAGGTACGCTTGCTTGGTCGGGCGCTGCGGTTGATTCTCCGGTTGGCTCGTTAGATTTTGGCCCTGTGATTGCTGACATCAGTTGTGAAAACAGCACTGTTTCAGCGAAAGGTAATCAGAAGAGTGCTCAAGTTGATAGTGAGTTTTCTGCGAGCGTAACGCCAAATCAAAGCTACACCTCGGCCGCATGGTTTAAGCCGGGCGCTGAATTCCCACCTGCGATGCAGAGTCAGCTTAAGTGGTTGGGCAACCCTGACAGCCAAGGTAAGTACCAATTTACTTATCAAGGCCGTTTTTAGCTAAATAGCTAAGGGTTACTAAACGATGAAATATAAATAAAACGGGCACCTCAGTGAGGTGCCCGTTTTATTTTTTCTGAGAATCTAGAGGATATCTGACGGTTAAAGAGAGCAAGTAAGCCTAGTCT
>NZ_JBFRSN010000204.1:0-5479 GCF_041473595.1 Vibrio sp. 10N.222.46.A1 | reverse complement strand
GTTTTACTTGGAGAGCTACCAACTCGCCGCGCTGGACTAGGGGCTTTGCTAGATCGGTACTCATGATTGCCCAACCGTCATGTTTTACCAATTCTAATAAGAGGTCGTTATTGCTGACTAGGTGGTACTGGGGGGAAATAAAATAGAGCTCTGGTAGCGTGTTGAAATGGTTTTCGCTCACATATTGCTTGTCTAACTTTAAGTCTTCAATTGACAGCGCGTTGAGGTGAGGGAGTTTGCTTCTTTTTCCTGCATACATACCTAGCTTGCCATAGCCCAAAGAGAAGAACTCGATATTTTTACTAAAACGTTGGATGTTTTTATGCTCCATAAGCGCGATGCTGTTCGATTCAGATTCAATGTTATCAAACGCGTCCTCTCGATTACGATGCAGCCAATGCACACGAAGTTCAGGGCATTTTTGTTGTAAAGCGTGCTCGATTTTGACAGCCAAATTGAGTGGTAGCGAAATGTCGTGATAGATATTGAGCGTCAGCATCTCATCCATATAGATGTTTTCTAATGAGGTGCTGAGCTTCTCAGTGTTATTCAACACAACCTTGGAGCGTTGATAGATATGATCAGCCGCTTGAGTCGGTGTTGCTTTCTTTCCGATGATTTCAAATAGCGTAACGCCATATAAGTCTTCGACGGCCTTTACTTGGTCTCGTATTGTGGTGCGGTCTTTGCCTAACTTTTTGGCAGCTGCGCTGTATGAAGATGCTTCGTACGTGGTGCAAAATGCCAATAGATGCTCATAAGAAAACATGCTCAAACCTCAATAGAAAGTAAACCCAGACCTTATGATGGAAATTATCCCGCATTAATGTTGAATTCGCTAAATTTTATCTTCGGTAATGAGATGAAAATGTGATCAATACTAGGTGTTTATTTTTCGAGTTCGATTAACGCGCTTCAAGCAAATGCGGTGTGTCTATTTTTATCTGCCTTACCAAACCTATATACGGCAATTCAGTGATGATTTCATGTGACGATACAGAGATGATTTTTCTTGGCGTTGAGAACATACGGAGGATTATATCTCTTGAGAAAGCGTGGAATTTAACTTGATCAATTTTCCTTGATGCTTCTTCTAAACGAATTGAGTCTGCAATCACATCAAACTGGATATGGTTGTTTTCAAAGCGTTGCCACTCAGTGTCGAACTTCACCGTCACCTGAGCAACGGAACCTGATGGGGCGAAAAAATTGAAGTGCATGGCGTGATAAGACTTGTCCTTAGTCATGAAGACTTCAGATTCTGTCTCGACGACGCGTATATCCCATAACTGAGCCAAGTAACCAAATTGACCTGGGTATCTTCTGTGCTTATACGACCAATACTGATCGACAAACACCGATTCTGGGCTGTATTGAGAAATGTAGATGTCTTTGATGACGTAAGAAATCAGCGCCACAATAATGAAACCGCTTGTGATTATTTTAGTGGTGATAGATGACATACAAGCACCTCCTTATTGTGATCTCGCCAAAACAATCTCGGCAGTGACGGGGCAGAGCTTTCACGATGAAAGGGTAAAGTATCGAAGAGTGCACTCTGTTGAGCTTCAATCAGTAGCGATTGGCAGATTTGAATGTCTTGATCACTTGGCGTCTCAGCGTTTTGATGGATCAACATCGGGATAGGTGGCGCTATGGTCGGCTCTGCGATTAGGCGACTGAATGCGCCGTTATGGTATAAGCCGACTAAGTTCCAGCCGATAAAAAGAACACATGCGAACCTGATAAGGTTATGAATAAAAAAGGTTTTGTTATGTTGAACCCAGTTTGCTGTTTTTGACCATAACGAAGCGTGGCGAGCAATCAATGATTGGTATTCTGTTTCAGTGAGCGCTTGAGTTTCTCCGATGTAGGCGTAGCCCTTCATCACTTGAGTTTGGATGAACTTTGGTTGTTCGCTCGAATCTCCCAGTTGGGCACGCAAGTTTTTTACCGCGGTGGCGACACTCGATTTTGCACGCGTACTTTCCCAAATGGCCTCAAGAATAAATGATGATGTGAGGTCAGAACCTGAATGTTCAATGAAAAGTGACAGCAACTTCCACTCATTGGAACGCAGTTGCGTCTCTTGCAAAGACGTCAGGTTTAACAGCTTTCCGCTTTGACTGTTAAAAAGCAGATTTTGATTTAATAGGTAGAAACTCATCGTAGCTCACTCAAGGTTAAGTCTAAATCTTACTTAAGGTGGATCGTATCGTCAGTAACTTTTGAGCCCACTTGCGACGCCGAGCAAGCTCAAGTGGACTCTCTTGTTTCGCTAATATGCGATCAGCGTGCGCTATTTTATTGGTCAGCCAAAGGCTTTGATACTGAAAAATATTTCTCACTATCGTATCAGCGGTCGCTGAGTTAGTTTTTGATTTCAACTGTTCAATGGCTTGATTTATGTTGTCGAGTTTGGCTTTTAATCGAGCTATTTGGTCTTGAGGTGAGAGTGTTGGGCGTCCTTTCTTAACGGGTTTATCTATTGCCGAGCCACTTTCACCATCGCTACTTTGGTTAGATTTTAATTTTGAACAATCGATGGTGCGCTCATTAAGCTGATGTTCTTGGCACAGTATCTGATCTTCTAATACTAGGCTCTGATTGACGAGTTTTTGCAGTTCGCTCATCGGTTTTCTACCGGCTTTTGTTTGGGTTGTTGCTTTGCTGTTTTTTTCGAGCGCCTTGGCGGCCAGTGTTTCGATGCTTAATGCTGCTTGGTTGTGTGCATGACACACCTTTCTGTATTCGAGGTACGTATCTTGAAGCGCTTGCTCTTGTCGCATTAATTGCACAGGCAAGGGGAGTGCTGGTCTGCCCGCGCTGCTTTGTGCTTGCCTTAGCAGCAATGAATCTATTTTGTTGTCAATAATATGCAGCATCAGTAAGCGAATGATCTTTCGTTGATGCTTGATGCGCTCAAGCACAAACGAAGTGTCGTCACTCCAGAAATGATTGAGACTTTCTGAACCATTCAATAAAGCTCCGTTAAGCTCTCTGATGCTTGATTTGAAGCTTTCAGTGACGGTATAGAACCAATCATCTTGTTGAAAGCCAGTCGCCTTAACTAATGTACTTTCGAGCCAAGAGGCCACTGTTTGCGAAACTAACGTTTGCGAGATTACCGTTTGAGATATTCCCTTTTGTGATATTCCTTTTTGCGTGACAGCTTGCTCATGGAGCCAAAGCTGATCCGCGAAATCACACACAAGTATTGACCTTGGCTGCGCAGGAAGCGATCTAATCCGAAGCTGGTACAGGCTAATAAGTTGCTGCACATTACCTAATACCTTCTCTTGGGTGCTTTGCCATTGCTTGATCGGATCAGAATGACGTTGCGCAGACAGCATTAGGTTATCAATGCTGCTCCAAATCTTATACTCCTCGGAGGCGCTGATGATGTCGGCGTTAATGAGAGCCAACTGCTCTGCGTTGTGGTCTGGGTAGTGTTGACGAAACTGAGCTTGGTAACGAAGGTTAAGGCTCACGTAATCTTGATAGTCTTTTACAACGTGTTTAGCAAGCTTCACAACTGGCGACAGCGTAGGACGACCTCGTTGATGAGTCTTCATCATACTGACTCAAATGCGGAGAATGGTTTTGCCAGAGGTAGCACTTTGACGGCATTCCAGTGAGGCTTACCTTTTACTTCCTCAAGCTCCATATAAACTCGCTGACCTTCCTCTACGTTAATTTCACCATCAAATTCAATGACACTGATGTGAATGAGTACATCAATATCACCGTGATCAGGTTTAGCAAAACCAAACCCGTTTTCTAGGTGAAACCAAGTGATGTAGCCACGAGTGCAAATCAAATCGGACATTTACGAGATTAACTCAGTGAATAGGTAATGAGGTGATTCTATCAGTGGGTTTTATGACTAATTTTGATTTAAATCTATTTAATAAGTAATTAATTAAATCCAAATTCTATGTGGAACCCGACACAAAACCCTCGGTATTTGCCAGTAAATCATGACTTAGAACAAGTTTGATTCCGACGGCGCTACAGCTCAACGCCCTAAATCGCAAAACTTGACTCAAAAGGGCGCAAGTCCGTTCATCCATTTGATGTGTTGGTGGGTCATTCCATGAAAAAACAAACTTCAATGCTTACAAGTTCGGTTGCCGTTAATCGCAGAACGCCGAGATCTTCTATGAAGATCTCGGCGTTAGCTGTGCTGGTGGCCGGAGCATTAACGAGCTACGGAGCATTGGCTGAAAGTGTCAGCTTAAGCGAGCTGTATCAGCAGTCTCTCGACAATAACCCTGCGTTAAAAAGTGCAGCACTAGCCATTGATAGTGCGACCTATGGTGCAGACAAAGTAGGTGCCGCGTATTTACCTCAGGTTGATGCAAACCTTGCGTATGGTGTGCTTCGTAACAGCTACACCACACTCAACGAGATAGACACCAACGCGGCGCAAGCGTCTATTTCTGTTGGGCAAAATCTTTATAACGCGGAACTGAACGCGGCAAATGAGCTAAGTAATCAGCAGGTTGAGCTCAGCCAAGTCTCACACCAAGTCGCGTTAGAGAGCCTCGCTTTACAAGTCGTGGTGGGTTATTTCAATGCCCTTAAAGCGCAAGAGTCGTTAAAGCAAACCAAAGCGACACAAGAAGCGATCGAAGAGCAACTTAAGCAAACCGAACGTCAATTTTCATTGGGGATGATTCCGGAAAATGACGTGATTGATGCGCGCGCTCAGTTCGATTTAGTTTCTGCATCGGTGATTGTGGCTGAAAACGAAGTTGAGAAATCATTGGACGCGCTTTACGAGCTGTCTGGCAATGAGTTTTCGTCGGTTTATCCACTGAATACGGACCGTTACGACGCAAATATCCCAACGCCGGAAAATGCGCTGACATGGCAGGAAAAAGCCCAGCAATTTAACCCTGAGATGCAAATTCAGAAACAGCTGGTTGAGCTAAGCAAGCAGCAGATTGAACTTGCGCAAGCTGGACATCAACCGTCGTTAGGCTTGGTTGCTGAGTACCGGTATACGTTTGCGAGCGAGATTCGTAGAACCGAGATGGGTCAGTCAAAACAACAGTTTAATAGCATTGATGACAACTCAACTGTGTTTGCAGGTGTAGCAATGACCTTGCCTGTTTACCGAGGCGGGGCAACCAGCAACGAAGTACAACAAGCCAAGGTTCAATACCAACAAGCCCTTCAGCTTCAAGAGCAATCTTGGAGAAGCGTAACGCGTCAAATCCGCGGTGCAGAAAAAGACCTCAATGCCCTTATTAGTGCTCAGCAAGCCTATGCCAACTCTGTTCATTCTGCCGAACGTTCACTTGTTGCGACTCAACAAGGTTTTGAAATTGGCAGCAGAACGATTGTCGATGTGCTGAACGGAACTCGTCAGCTCTATGCGGCGAAGCAAGACCTGACTGAAGCGCAAATTGATTTCATTTTGGTGTCACTGCAGCTCAAGTTCTTGGGTGGCGAGCTTTTACCTGAAGACATC
>NZ_JBFRSN010000203.1:0-14261 GCF_041473595.1 Vibrio sp. 10N.222.46.A1 | reverse complement strand
ACATCGCTAAGGGTGGTTACATCCTGAAAGATTGTGAAGGCAAGCCAGAGCTTATCCTTATCGCAACGGGTTCTGAAGTTGAGCTAGCGGTTAACGCTGCTGCTGAGCTAACAGCTGAAGGTAAGAAAGTACGCGTAGTTTCTATGCCTGCGACTGACGCGTTCGACAAGCAAGACGCGCAGTACCGTGAGTCTGTACTTCCATCTGACGTTACAGCACGTATCGCTGTAGAAGCTGGCATCGCTGACTTCTGGTACAAGTACGTTGGTTTCGGTGGCAAGATCATCGGTATGACAACGTTCGGCGAGTCTGCACCAGCAGGTGAGCTATTCAAGATGTTCGGTTTCACTACTGAAAACGTAGTAAACACAGCGAAAGAGCTTCTAGCTTAATCTTGATTAAATTGCCTCGCCCTTAAATGGGTTGATGCATAATTAGTTCTACAATACCAAGCGTATAAAGTGAAACTAAAAGGCCTGACTTCGATAGTCAGGCCTGATTACCGCTTAACAGAAATGTCCAACGTTACAGGATCATTTCGCATAGCTGGCTTTTTGTTTACCAGAACCTTAATTCTCTACTTATCACTCCACACAGCCATTTCGTTACCACTTGGCTCTCTAAAATGGAAACGCCGCCCACCGGGAAAGCTGAATATCTCACGGTTTATCTCTCCACCAGCATCCAACACCTCACGCACGGTTTGCTCAAGATCTTCGCTATAGAAAACCATCAACGCCGCACCACTTTCAGCATTGGACGCTAGATCCGCTAAATAGAACCCACCCATTAAGCCTTTACCTTCAAAAGCTGAATACTCGGGACCATAGTCTTCAAAGATCCAACCAAACACGTGGCTGAAAAACGTCTTAGTGGCGGCGATGTCTCGCGCTGCAAATTCAATATAGTTAATAGAGCCGTGTTCCATAGCGGATTCCTTCTGCTTTATACGTTTGCCTTGTGATATTAAGGCAGGGCTTGAAGATCTAATCTTAGACAATTACGCCAAGTGACATCACTTTTTACGAACGACAGGGTAATCAGAGCCATGCAGTTCTTGCACAAAGCCAGAACCATCGCCACTGTGCGTTATCCTTACTTTTTCTTTTGCTCGCGTCATTGCCACGTAAAACAAACGACGCTCTTCCGCATAAGGGAACACATCCGAAGATTCAGTCAACGCGCCATCAATGTGCAATTGTTTCTTCTTCGCGGGGAACTGTCCTTCATCAACGCAAAGAATAATCACGAAATCCGCTTCTTTACCCTTACTCGCGTGACAAGTCATGAAGCTGATATCAATTGAGGTATAGATCTTTTTCCAGTCTTCCAACAGCTCTGGTTTGTGGTAATGATTTCGCCCAAGCAACATCACTGATTTATTGGCTTTACCTTTTGCTTGCCTGTTTATCTGATCGAGGATCTTCTCAACTTCTTTGCTTGACGCACTATAAACCGACTTCTGCTTCTGTTGTTTGAAGCTGTTGAGCTCTTTTGGTAGTTGAATCGGGTTTTCCTGCACAAAGCGATTGGCAACCGAACCTAACTGATTGTTAAATCGATAAGTCGTATCTAGATGATGAATTGTCGAGCTCTCAAAACGATCTTTAAAGCCCGTCGTTAGATCAACATCTGCACCCGCGAACTGGTAAATTGACTGCCAGTCATCACCTACGGCAAAAATAGAAGCTTGGTGCTGCGCTTTCGATTGATTGCACAAGGCTTCAACCAAGGCTAAACGATCTGGTGAGATATCTTGATATTCATCGATCATGATGAACTTCCAAGGCGAAATGAATTTCCCCTTCTCGACATACTGTGTCGCTCGGCTGATCATGATTGAGAAGTCGATATGATTCTGTTCTTTCAATTCCTTTTGCCAAGCGGTTACGCATGGCCAACACAGTGAAAGCTCGCTATTGAGGCGCGTATAGTCACGGTGATCAATCAGTTGTTGCTGTACTTCTTTTTTCGTTAAACCCGATGCATTCAACTGTTCAAGTTGCTTTTCAAGCCAACCAATCAATTTAAGATTTGAAACATGACTACCTAGCTCATCATCACCGGTTAAATAAGCAATTGGCCATTTAGACAAGTGCTTTTGCCAACGTTTAAAGTTGGTCGGCGTCATCCAGTGCTTCTTCAACCAATCAATGCACCATGCTTGGCGTTGGTTGTCATCGAGTGCGAGCGGAGAAATAACCACGCGTTCGGGTTCAACTTGATTCAGTATCTTTAGACCCAACTGGTGGAAAGTACTGACTTGCACCTTCTCGGCTGATATGCCAATTTTGCTGTTAAGGCGCTGCTTCATCTCTTCCGCGGCTTCACGACCAAAGGCGAGCAGTAACAACTCTTCAGCTTGAGCTTGGTGGCTTTGCAATAAATACGCGACGCGAGCGGTGAGAACACTGGTTTTACCTGAGCCTGCGCCCGCTAAAATAAGGTTGTGATCATCATTCATCAAGACCGCATATTGTTGCGATAAGTTCAGGGGTGACGACTCACATTGAGCAAACAATACTTCCCAATTTTGTCTTTCTGTCTCTAACCACTGTTGATTCCTCTCGGCTTGCTGAATTTCCGTTTCAGACAACCATGGCTGCATTCGAGCAATGCGGTTTGGCATGCGCTGTGCCGCTTCCTCTAGAGTCATCGTCATATTTTCCAGACCTGCGTTGACCATGTCGACCCAAGTCTTCACTTTAGAATGCGGTAGGAAAGCAGGAAGTTGCTCAAGACGTGTCAATTCAGCTTCCCATTGAGGAACGTGCTCTGCCAACTGTTCACATTGTCTGTCATGCCACTTCTGATAAGCAGCAACCGATGCGCGCGCAAATTGACGACATTGTTCCCATGGAAGGCCTTGGACTAACCAGCTTCGCTGTTTGCCATCTTGTTGATTAGCAAAAAACTGCAACGATCCCCAAAACAATCCGCGCTTTATCGCGATCTTGCCACTCCAAATAGTGAAAGGGATACGTTCTTCACTGCCTACTGAAGATAACAGCAGGCGTGGACCATCAAGCTCAACTTGATGATATTCATTTTGAATAAAAAACTGTGCAGTCTTATTAGCGCTTAGCTGCATTGGAGCGTGCTCTTTAATTGGGAATATTGAATTTATATCATGATGCAGTGAGAATTAATAATGTCTCACTGCTTATCGACGCTTTCATGACCACCTAGGGGCAATTATGGATAAGTATCAAATTCTTGTGCTTGATTTCTGTTAGGATTATGGTTTTAGTGTGTCAAGTGAGCGACTGTGGACTTCTCAGCAAAACTACGCCTTTATTGGGCGAATAAAACCATAAATTACAGCGTATTAATTCTCATCACTCTGCTCGGTGTTGTAGTACCTGCTTGGTATTATGGTCAAAACACACTGATCACACCATTAATTTTAGGGGTTATTGCTGCGGCTCTTGCTGAAAGTGATGATAGCTTTACCGGACGTTTGAAAGCACTCACGCTAACCTTTATCTGTTTTGCCGTTGCAGCCTTCTCTATTGAGATTCTCTTCGATACGCCTTGGCTGTTCGCGATAGGGCTTTTCGTTTCAACCTTCTCTTTTATTATACTTGGGGCAATTGGCCCTAAATATGCCAGTATCGCATTTGGATCATTACTTGTGGCTATCTACGCCATGCTTGGGGCTCACGAGAGCACTAACCTTTGGTTTCAACCTCTACTATTGTTAACGGGCGCAGCTTGGTACTACTTCATGTCGATGATTTGGCAGATCGTATGGCCGATGCAACCAGTGCAGCAAAACCTAGCAACAGTATTCGATCAAATCGGCAATTACATCGGCTCTAAAGCAGAGCTCTTCTATCCAGTTTCAGATTTGATTCCCCAACCACATCGCATTATTGAAGCCAAACTCAATGCTAGCACTGTTAACGCGCTCAACATGTGCAAAGCAACGCTACTCAACCGCTCTAAGCGCGGACACATTGACGGACCGAGTGACCGATTCCTTAATACTTACTTCATCGCACAGGATATTCATGAACGCGTAAGCTCCAGCCACTACCGTTATCAAGAGCTGGCAAAACACTTTGAGCGATCAGACGTTTTATTTCGATTTAAGTATCTGCTCGAAGCCCAAGCTAAAGCTTGTAAAGAAGTAGCAAGCTCACTGAAGGTTGGCGCTGAATACCAACATGGCGAAAAATCTGTTCTGGCACTGGATGAACTGATGTCTTCACTTAATCATCTGCATCAACAGAACAACCCAGAATGGAAATCACTGCTCAACCAGTTGGATTACTTATTTAATAACCTAGCTACCGTCGAAAAACAGCTATCAAATATAAGTAACCCAGATGCAGAAAAACTAGAAGAAGGCGTACTGGACGATACCAACCCTCATACTTTGACGGCGATGTGGCATAAGATCAAAGCCAACTTGAACACCGACTCAATGCTATTTCGTCATGCAATTCGTATGGCGATCACTTTGACGATCGGTTACGGAATTATCCAAGGTTTTGAGATTGAAAGAGGTTATTGGATTTTGCTAACAACACTGTTTGTGTGCCAACCAAACTACAGTGCAACGCGACAAAAGCTGACGGCTCGTGTCATTGGCACCGTCGCAGGCTTGTTGATTGGAGTACCGTTGTTGACCTTTTTCCCATCTCAAGAGAGTCAGCTGGTATTCATTGTGGTCAGTGGCGTGATGTTCTTCGCTTTCCGTATCAATAACTACGGTTTCGCGACCGCCTTTATCACACTGCTTGTGCTCTTTTGCTTCAATCAATTAGGGGAAGGCTACGCAGTTGTATTGCCAAGACTAGCAGATACCTTCATTGGCAGCGCGCTCGCTGTTTTAGCGGTTAGCTATATTTTACCGGACTGGCAATCAAAACGACTTCACAAGGTGATGGCAGATGCGCTTGATTCCAATAAAGATTATCTCGCTCAGATCATTGGCCAATACCGTGTAGGCAAAAAAGACAGCCTTAGCTATCGTATTGCACGCCGCAGTGCACATAACAATGATGCAAATCTGACTGCCGCTGTTAGTAGCATGCTGGTTGAGCCGGGTAAGTATCGTACATCTGAAGATGAGAGCTTCCGATTCCTAACACTCAATCATGCACTACTCAGCTATATCTCTGCTCTGGGAGCTCATAGAACACGTATCGATGACGAAGCAACACACAAACTGGTACTAGACGCACACAGAGTAATACACGAGCATCTCGACGCTCTCAACGACCAGCTGTTTTGTCATCAAGAACAATGCGAAGTAAAAAACGCTTACGATCCTGAACTTGATAAGCGTTTAAGTGAATGGAGAGAAGAGGATGAGAGCTCTGTTAGAATGGTTCTACAACAGCTACATTTGATTTATCGAATGCTTCCAGAACTGCATACCTTAGCCACAAAATTTGCAGTTAAAGTTAAGATTGAAAAGCCGCTTGAAAAAGAAGTTTCAAGATGAAAAACAAAACAACAGTAAAAACAAAAAGACAACGAAGCTGCTCATTTTTTGAACACTTCGTGTGTTTGTACATTGCTCTACCAAAAGGCTCATCTAGGTAGAGCAACCACTTGCCTACCCTTTATCTACAAGGGCCGTTCAAATCTTACACGCATGTAAACTTGCTGACTTTGATTGACTCATCCATAACTTTGCCTAACATTCCTCGGACAAAAAACAACCAAAGGGATCTATAGTTGTCTTAGTTTTAGGAAACTTCAAACTTCATTTAATATTCACTTAATCTTGTTTGATTTATTGAATCAGTAAGCTATGCTCTATTGAGCATATGGATTTGAACTAAGGTCTCATTATGAATACACAGCAATTTGAAGCATTTAAGCAGAAAATACAGCTCCTTAACCCGCAGCAATTGAAAGCACTTCAAGGTGAAATAGACGAAAACCTTGAAACAGATCAACCTTCTCTTTTGACAGATGAAGAGTTAAACGTACTGAATGAGTTGTTCAATTAATAGACTAATGTCACTATTTTAGCTTAAATCCACCTGATCTTAGTAATTTGTAGCCGTTCTCCATTGCACTCAAAATATCGTCCGCCTAGACTCATTTCATACGTCAATAAAAGGTTCTGCTATGTCGATATCTGGTATTCAATCTGGTTACGCCATCATTCAGCAGTCAACCAACATGGCTGAAGAAGCCGCTATCGAGCTTAACCAAAACTCCAAACACTCTCCAAAAACCAACGACACTTTCCAAACTAGCGATTTGAGCTTCAATCAAATAGAACCTGAACAACCCATTTCGTTTAAAGAGAAAGAGCCTGAACCAGCTTCTTCCTCTACTGAAGCGTTATTAAAGCTGACACAGAGCGCAAATTACAACCGTGTTGGTGCGAGTGTGGTTGATCGTCAAAACGAAGCCATTGGTAGCCTTCTCGATATCCATATCTGATTCGAGCTACTATTTATCGATTTGATGGTTACCCTCTTTTTGACTAACAAATGGCTCTAAATCCATACAAACTGTAACTCATTATATCAGGCACTTGTTTCTGGTTTATTACTCGGTAGAATCAGCGCAAATCAATTTTGCTGCACAAACTTTACTTCATACTATTTATGCCAAAACTAAATCTGCATCGCCGTGACTATGTTTCTATTTTAGGAGGCGACATCTCCGCAGACGAATTAGAAAAGAAGCTCCAGCCTCATTTTGATAAGCCAGTGAATAAACTGACTCCGAGCCCTTACCTGACTGAAAAAAACCTTACACGTCGCTGGGCGGCTCTCGATAATGCAGACTCGCAGCAAGAACTGCTCGACCCTCATACTCAAAGGCAGATTCAGGCTTATGAGAAAAACATAGAGCACTTTATTGGCACGGTAAAAGTCCCTGTTGGTATATCTGGCCCTTTAAGAGTCAATGGCCTGTTTGCTAAAGGCGACTACCTAGTCCCACTTGCAACCACTGAAGCGGCGCTTGTCGCGTCGTATAACCGTGGTTCAAAGCTGATCACAGCTTGTGGTGGTGCAAGTGCAATGTTGCTCAATGAAGGCGTAACACGCACTCCTGGTTTCGCATTCCAAGGATTAGTTGAAGCAGGACAGTTTGTAGCATGGGCAGTGACCCAGTATGACCAATTTAAAACCTTAGCTGAATCAACAACGTCGCACGGCAAACTTACCGACATCAATGTCAACATCGAAGGTAACCATGTTTACTTGGTGTTTGAATTTCTAACCGGAGACGCTTCTGGTCAGAATATGGTAACTATCGCGACCAACGCGGTATTTGAGTACATCATAGAAAATACGCCGGTTAAGCCCGATCATGCTTTCCTTGATGGCAACTTATCAGGCGATAAGAAAGCCAATACACAAACCTTGCGCAGCGTTCGTGGTAAAAAAGTCACAGCCGAGGTCAATATCTCTGCTGAGCTTGTCGCTAAGTACCTCCACACCACACCAGAGAAGATGGTGCAGTTCGGACAAATGACCACAGTCGGTGGCGCTCTAAGCGGTACGATTGGTATCAATGCTCATTATGCCAATGCACTTGCTGCACTCTACATTGCTTGCGGTCAAGACGCGGCGTGTGTTGCTGAGTCTGCGATTGGTATGACTCGTATGGAGCTCAACAAAGAAGGTGGTTTGTACGCGAGTGTAACGCTGCCTAACTTGATGTTAGGAACAGTCGGTGGCGGTACTGGCCTACCAAGCCAAAAAGCGTGTCTCGATTTACTAGGGCTACACGGCAACGGTAAATCACAAGCCTTAGCTGAGGTTTGTGCGGCTTTATGTTTGGCGGGTGAGCTATCGATTGTAGGCGCATTCTGTGCGGGTCACTTTTCGCGCGCTCATCACAAGTTAGCGCGCTAGTTTCTGTTATAAAACCTTAAACCGACCGTTGTCACGCATTGAGTGAGTTGTGTATGGATTACTTACATTTATCGCGAGTGAGCCTTAAACACCTCACTGCGCTTCATATTATGCTGAACACCCACAGCGTCACTCAAACGTCAGAGCAACTCTTTGTCAGCCCTTCGAGTGTGAGTAAGACATTGTCTCAGCTGCGTGACATCCTTAATGACGAACTTTTCTATCGAGACGGCACCAAGCTGATCCCGACTCCCTTTGCCCTGAAAATAGCGCCCACTGTTCACGCGATTCTTTCCAGCATGAACGGGTTACTTCACCAAAAGAGTTTTACTCCTCAGGAGTATCAAGGCAGCTTTTCACTTTCGATGCGTGAAAGTACCTTCGAAGTGTTTGCCTCGAAGATCAGCAAAATCACCACTGAACTTGCACCAAAAGCCAAACTTAATATCTATTCGAAACAGGAGCTTGGATTCGATGCTTTGCTCAGTGGTAAGGTCAACTTGATCCTGTTGCCACACGATATCTCACAACCCCCAACGGATAATAAAGAGCTGGTGTGGGAAACGATTCTTCCTGATGAAATGGTTTGTTTGATGGGCGCTCACCACCCTCTCGCTCAGCAAGAACTAACAGTTGAAGGCTATTTAGACTACAAACACATTGGTATCTTAGATAACGAACTGTCTAAGCCTTACTTTGAGCAAAACTTAGTGCAATGTCATAAGCCTAGAGATATGGCGATATCGGTAGCGGACTTTGGCGCGGCGGCGGTGTTATGTCACCACACACCTTTCTTGTTCACTTGCTCAAAACAATGGGCTGAGCATGCCAAACAAGCACAAGGCTTGGTAAGTAAACCGCTTCCTTTTGATTACGGAAAAGTGGCGTATAGCTTGGTGTGGAACAAGCCAAACATGAATGATCAGGCGATCAAATGGTTGTGTGACTTGTTTTTAGAAGCCTAACTCTTTTCGCATTGATGACCGAAAATATTAGGTATAAACCTCAGGTGTTTGCATTGGCCTTTGAACAATTAAGTAGAGCTTATCGTGAAAGCTCTGCATTTGTTGTTCGGTGCATTTAGGCCACTCTAAAGCTTCGCCAATTACCCCATGATGTTGAAACGCATTTAACCGAATTCGAACATCACTTGGCAAACCCTTCAAGTAATACCCGACCTGCTCTACCTCGATATCTAGGTCACTTTTATTAGGAATATGCAGTAACCGAACTTCATGTAATCTGCCTTTATCAGCTAAGTAGTTAATGGTTTCAAACACTCGATGGTTCCCTCTACCCACTAACCATTGATGCGTTTCAGATTGCCATGATTTTAGGTCGATCATCGCACCATCAAGGTAAGGTAATACCTTATCCCAACCTTGCTGTGTCAACGAGCCATTACTATCAATAAAACACGTTAAGTGTGCCAATTGCGGATCGCTTTTGATCGCCTGAAATAGCTCGACGATAAACGGCAATTGCATGGTCGCCTCGCCACCCGAAACGGTAATACCGCTCAGGAAGAATTGATTGTGCCTAACCAGTTCAAGCACATCTGATACCGTCATCGTGGTGATTTTGGGGCTAGACTTATGATCACAGATATCGACGCACTGATCGCAGTTGGTACACGCTAACGGATCCCACTTCACTTTGCCTTCAATAAGACTCAGAGCACTGCTCGGGCAGCCACTCACGCAGTCTCCACAATGGTTACAGTGGTTGATGGTGTGTGGATTATGACAAGTGATGCAATCGAAATTACACCCCTGTAGGAACAGCACCAAGCGATTTCCTGGTCCATCAACACAAGAAAAGGTCAGCACACGGCTGACCTTCGCTTGTTTTTCTGTCTTATTATTTTTAACCCTAGCCATTTGAGTTGTTAGATCAGAAATTTTCATAATTCACATTGTTCGTATTCGAGAAACACATAACATGCGTACGTTAAAGCTATTCGTATGTCGGCGACATCTCTAAGCTCGCTACGCGTGGTTTACGCTCTAGTATGCCCGTATTTTTTGCAGCTTCAGCACCAAGGAAAGTGGTATTGGTGCGTGAACCTTGCTCGTCATATTTGGCAATGTCAGACAGCTTAATCATATAACCTGTCACACGAACCAAATCGTTCGATGCTACGTTAGCGGTGAACTCACGGTAACCCGCTTGAATCGCCCCTTTGCACAGGTTGAACATCGCTTCTGGATTGGACTTCACCGTTTCGTCGATGGTCAGAATGTCGCTGATACCCGACGTGTAGAACTTGTGGTGACCAGCCGTCGCACGTACGTAAGACACTGGATCCGGTTCTGTTCCGTAAGGGATGCGTACACCCGGCGTCACATCTTCATCTAGGCTGATACCACCTTGAGCGTGTAACAGAGCCTTACCTTCCAGCCCATATTTCACTTCCGAGTTTTCAACAATCTCAGCCAGCTTTTCAGAAATACGATGGCCTAACTGATTTGCTTGTTCATCGTGACCATAGCGCCCTGCTTTGCCTTCTTTTTCCATTAAGATGTTAACCGCCTCAGCCATGCCATAAATACCAAACATTGGCGCAAAGCGATCTTCTTCAATTAAGCCTTCTTTGGTTAAGAAGCCTTCGAAGAAGTTAGACTCTTCATGTAAGAAGCGGCTACGTGCATTCATCAATTCGATCATGATGCTGCTGTAGTTAGGTAGTACTTGCTGTAAGAAGTCTACGCTGTCTTCAGATTTCAGAGCCACTTGCTTGAGGTTCATACGTACTAGCGTGTTTGAACCACCCGCCAGAGGCAAAGAGTTGTAGCAACTCACGATGCCAAAACGCTTATCTCCGTACGCAGCGGCGTGTGCAGGATAATTGGCAATGTGCGGCTTGCTGCATTCACAGATATTGCTCGCAGCATGACGAAGCAGGTCATCAGATGTGACTGCAGGGTCGTACATAAAGGTTAAGTTAGGTGCGATCTGCTTGAGTTCAGCATCCACACGTAAAATAGTGCGACATACAATGTTGTCACTAGGGCCAATATTAACGTGCATGAAGGCATCTGGCAGCGTGCGATCCAGCATGATCCAGAACAGCTTCAGCTTTTGGTATACCTGCTCATCCGTCAAACCGCCAACAAAAGGCATCAACACATCGTCCAACTGGCCTAAGTAAACCGGAATTGAAGTCACTGATGGAACGTGATGATAAAGGATGGTGAGCATGTTCAATGCTTCGTCGAAATTAGTAGCCGCGCTAAGCTCTAAATACTTGGAGCCTTGATGTAAGTATTTAGAATAATCAGGAAGCACATAGCGCGGCTTAAATGGGGCGTGACCTTCAAACATGTCACACAGCACACCTTGTTGTAAGGCTTGCTCTACTTCATTGCTTACCGGCATATACGGCAGACTGGCTTCAGCTTCTAAGGCAAGATAGCTCGACTTCTGTTTTGGGGACAGGTTGGCATCTGAAATGATATTGCTAAAGCGTTGTTGTTGTTCTGAAAGTGTTGAAGAAGTAGATGACGCAGATTGGTGGCTCATGATTAAACCCTTAATATTCTTATGGGCTTATTTTATATCTCACACTTACATTTCCACTAATGAAATGTATGCAAGCCTACATTTCCAAAATGGAAAACACCATTTGTAACTTAGTAATTTATGAATAGATAGCTTGTAAATTTTGTGAATAGACAGTTTTTAAATTGGCCATTTGCCAATTAACGATGGTTGTTTATCGATGATTGTCGTTGGGGAAGGGAAAGAATGAGCAGAAGAGATTAGGCCGCTTAATTGAACCGTTTAGTTTAAAACGCAAGTGCGTATAAATAGAAAACCCACATAACGGATCCAAAGATCGTTGATGTGGGTTTAGTCAATTAAGCGTGAGTGCAGTTATCTGATCAGCTATCTATATGTCAACTGCAGATACGTCAACTACAGACAAGTGAACTATAGATGAGGAACCACTTGTTTACGGCCTACACCCATCAGAACCTTCAAAGTACCTTGTGGGGTGTCGATTGAAAACGGTGTTGAGACTTCAACAATCGAAAAACCTGCTGCGCTCAATACATTCTGGGAGCGCTGTTCGCTGACCCCAAAATCTTCGCTGTCGTTTTCTAAGTACCAATCCCAGTGTACAAAAACCCCATCGTTTTCTAACAGAGTATAAATAAGGCTGACCGTATCTTGTAGGTTCGGAATAAAGCCACATACCGAAGAGGCTACCACTAAGTCAAACTGATTTCTGAATGCTGGGTGTTGGGCTGCAAGTCCGCGCGATAAGATATCAACGACAGGCTCTACATTAGACAGCTCTTTTTTATCTAACTCTTCAATCATCCCTTCTGAGATATCGAGAGCGATGATCTCTTTTGCAAAAGGAGATATTTTCTGGCTGAGTAATCCTGTACCACAACCAAAATCAAGGACACGGGTTCCGTTCAAATCAACGAGCTGTGTTAACTGGTCAAATGCGGACTGTGCGAATACAGCAGTAGCGGGATCGTTATCCCAATCAGGTGCGTACTCGTCCCATTGTTTCGCCATCATGGCCTCCATCTTTACTTCTTGTAGGTTCGGAACGCCCCCAGAATAAACCAAATTAGTCAATTCGTCATAGAGTTATCATGCAAAGATGGACTATTTCTAAGATAGTCAGCACAATATTCAGATAATATGCACCGCCACCCGCTCAATATGGAAATGAAATGAACCTTTCTCAAGTCCAAGCCTTTTGTTCTGTTGCTGATTTAGGATCCGTCTCTGAAGCTGCGCGACAGCTTGAATGTAACCGAACCAAACTGAGCATGTCGATCAAAGCCTTGGAAAAAGAGTTAGATGTCGAACTGTTTGTTCGAAGCGGTAACCATGTCGAGCTGTCTGAGGCAGGTAAGGCCATATATAAAGACTGTGAAGGCATGTTGGTAACGGCAGCACGCATTAAGCAAACCTGCTTACATGTTTCGGGTGAATTCAACGCAGAGATTTGGATCGCACGCGACGATTCCCTACCCGATGAAATGTGGCAAAGTTTATCGCACGCCCTAAACAACAAATACCCTTCCACTTCTTTCAACTTCGTTCTCGCTTCTAGTGGCGACTTGGCTAATCTTGTCGAAACTCAGCAAGTTGATTTTGCGTTTGGTGTCGATTACGAGCGTGTCGACGACCCAAGAATTATCTACAACCCACTCGGCAAGATCCGAATGATGTCGGTATGTAAGAAAGGGCATGATTTAAGTGCGATGCGAAGAGTGTCGGATGAAGTACTAAGAAATTCGATGCAAGCGACCATGGTTTATCTCAATGAAAAAGATAACCCTGAGCTTGAGCCCTTCTCTCGCCGATACATTGGTTTTTCTAGCTTCGATTTTATGTTGGATACGATTCTACGAGAAGATGCATGGGGCGTAATGCCTGAGCCATTGATACGCCATTTATTGCGTGAACAGGAACTGGCGGTGATCAAGCACACTTATGGCCTGACTCAAGAAGACTACTGTATGTTTACCGCGGCAGGTATGGCAGAACACCCAGGAATGAATTGGTTAGCGGATCAGATCAGCGATTACTTGTTTGATTTCTAAAGTGTCAGATAATGTTCTATCTCGACACTTAAAATCGTCTAACAAATAGAAAGCCCTCTCTTTAGAAGACCATCACGTGATCCACTAAATAACGTCCGTCTTCTTCAACTAACACCATTTCTGCCACAAATTCGCCTTTCGCAATGGTATACGCTTGCTTCCAAACAAAGGCGATGGAATCGGAGCGTCTGAATAGCGCCACAGGCTCACGTTCAGCAAAAAAGCCATTACTGTGCTGATAATGATGACACACCTTTTCCAGATACTCAGGCGTCACAATATCCTTCATGCGCTGCGTAAAGTCTCGGCAGTGTTGAGCATGGTCAACCTTGGTTGAACCGTCCATCAAATTGTCCATGATCGGGTTAGCAATCGCCCACAACTCGCTATCGTTGAGATCATCAAATTTCATCTTCATCCATTCCTTTTCAAGTTCAACTCGGCTCTATGTTCAAGGTTCAGGTTCAAACCCAAGTTTAAGGTATAAAGTTTCAATGCGATTTCTGTAACCTTAACAACCTGCTCCTTTACACTGCGAGCCTATGAGACCTTCACAACCTATGTGTTTTACTAATCATAAACCATTTAGCGCCAGTTTCACATTTCCTGAAAAACAGTCATCGTCAACTTTACTGACACCAAAATCTACCACTAAGTAATTGAATAGTAACAACTTGGATGTAAAACGGGTTACCGACATATAAACGTCATCAGATAAAGTTTGTAAAGCTAGCTCAATATTAGAACAATGACGTTATCAAAAACATCTGGAAAATATTATGTGTGACAGGAAAAGCCAAAACGAAAATCGAGTACTATTGTTCTCAGCCCTTTTAGCATCAGGCTTCGC
>NZ_JBFRSN010000202.1:0-8914 GCF_041473595.1 Vibrio sp. 10N.222.46.A1 | reverse complement strand
GTGATATCTTTCATTGAGCGCATGCCACATGTCCTTATGTTTGAATGTTTAATATAGAATATTGTATGACAATTTTTCTTCAATTGATGAAGCTCTGGAAGTCGCTTTCGATCACAAGTAGAAGTCTCCTAAATAGACTTCAGTCTTGTTTTAACCATGATGTTAAGAAATTAGTGTGATGTTGGTCTTTTTTAGGCGTGATATGAATAGGTGTCGTTTCAGTTCGATTGCGGCTGATTATCAGAATGTGAATGTCAGTGCTTATTGGCGTGACTGTGTGAACTAATTTGCCGTGGAAAGTTGAGCGTAGCAATCGGATATTGGATTAAATTATCGGATAGATATGAACACCTTAGATAATTTATGCTTTAAAATTTTAGAGTCGGGTCTTTGACATTTTACGTGACAATATGCGTTTGTTTTCGTGACGGATTCTTAAAGTCGATAGTAGTAAAATTAAGTGAACTTGTCGGTTTTCATGATTGGATTTTTCTTACATCAATTCTACTAAGTGCCATTTTTATTAATTAATTTAATTTAAGGTGTTGAATTTTAATGAGTATTAAGTTTTTGAGGAAGATTGATTTACAAAGGTAAGGTAGGGCTTAACGTTGAGTTTGTTATTCAGTTGCAAAGTCATCGTATACGCATGTTTGTCGTTCCGTTACTTGTTAACCAACTAAATTTAATAGGTGGAACTACGTATCCTATATAGATCAATATCGGTTTTTCATTAGGTAATCAAGTTGCCATTTGATTGGTTTATTACCAATGTGAAGCGTACCTCTTTATCATTATTTACAATATAAGTCGCGGTCTGCTAAGTATCCAATTCCGCCCAATTATTATAATAAGAGAAGTAATAATTGGGGCCTATTTCCGCAACTTAAGCTCTCAATCACCCTGGTTATAGGTGATATGCAAGGTATCTAGAGGGATGTATATTTGATAGCGATCACTTGTATGATGAATGATTTTACAGATATATAGATCGCGGTCACTTATTTGGAGTATTGTACTACAAATGATTTCACTGTTTACCTATAGTCCGTGTAACAAATTACAACGGACAAAGGATACACGATGGAACTCAACACGATTATTGTCGGCATTTATTTCCTATTCTTGATCGCGATAGGTTGGATGTTTAGAACATTTACAAGTACGACTAGTGACTACTTCCGCGGGGGCGGTAACATGTTGTGGTGGATGGTTGGTGCAACCGCTTTTATGACTCAGTTTAGTGCATGGACATTCACCGGTGCGGCAGGTAAAGCGTATAACGATGGTTTTGCTGTAGCGGTCATCTTCGTAGCCAACGCATTTGGTTACTTCATGAACTACGCGTACTTCGCGCCGAAATTCCGTCAACTTCGCGTTGTTACGGTAATCGAAGCGATTCGTATGCGTTTTGGTGCGACCAACGAACAAGTATTCACTTGGTCTTCAATGCCGAACTCAGTGGTATCTGCGGGTGTGTGGTTAAACGCATTGGCAATCATCGCTTCGGGTATCTTCGGTTTCGACATGAACATGACTATCTGGGTGACTGGCCTAGTGGTATTGGCAATGTCGGTAACAGGTGGTTCATGGGCGGTAATCGCATCTGACTTCATGCAGATGGTTATCATCATGGCGGTAACGGTAACTTGTGCGGTTGTAGCGGTTGTTCAAGGTGGCGGTGTTGGTGAGATTGTTAACAACTTCCCAGTACAAGATGGTGGTTCGTTCCTTTGGGGCAACAACATCAACTACCTAAGCATCTTTACGATTTGGGCATTCTTCATCTTCGTTAAGCAGTTCTCAATCACGAACAACATGCTTAACTCATACCGTTACCTAGCAGCAAAAGATTCAAAGAATGCTAAGAAAGCTGCATTGCTTGCTTGTGTGTTGATGTTGTGTGGTGTGTTTATTTGGTTCATGCCTTCTTGGTTCATTGCAGGCCAAGGTGTTGATTTATCAGCGGCTTACCCGAATGCAGGTAAAAAAGCGGGTGACTTTGCTTACCTATACTTCGTACAAGAGTACATGCCAGCAGGTATGGTTGGTCTTCTAGTTGCCGCGATGTTTGCAGCGACAATGTCTTCAATGGACTCAGGTCTAAACCGTAACTCAGGTATTTTTGTTAAGAACTTCTACGAAACAATCGTTCGTAAAGGTCAAGCATCAGAGAAAGAGCTAGTAACCGTATCTAAAATTACTTCAGCGGTATTTGGTTTCGCTATTATCCTTATCGCACAGTTCATCAACTCGCTTAAAGGTTTGAGCCTGTTTGATACGATGATGTACGTAGGTGCGTTAATCGGTTTCCCTATGACTATTCCTGCATTCCTTGGTTTCTTTATTAAGAAGACTCCGGATTGGGCTGGTTGGGGTACGCTAGTTGTTGGTGGTATCGTATCTTATGTGGTTGGTTTTGTTATCGACGCAGAGATGGTAGCAGCGGTGTTTGGTCTTGATACTCTAACAGGACGTGAATGGTCTGATGTTAAAGTTGCGATTGGTCTCATTGCTCACATCACGCTAACCGGTGGCTTCTTCGTACTATCTACAATGTTTTACAAGCCTCTATCAAAAGAACGTCAAGCGGATGTTGATAAGTTCTTTGGCAACTTAGAAACACCATTAGTCGCTGAATCGGCAGAGCAAAAAGTGTTGGATAACAAACAACGTCAAATGCTTGGTAAACTGATTGCGGTAGCGGGTGTTGGTATCATGCTGATGGCTCTTCTGACTAACCCAATGTGGGGGCGTTTAGTCTTCATCCTATGTGGTGTGATAGTGGGTGGTGTCGGTATTCTACTTGTGAAAGCGGTCGATGACGGCGGCAAGCAAGCTAAAGTTGTAATTGAAAGCTAATACATAGCGAAAACTTAGATAGAATGCGACGACTCGAAAGGGCGTCGCATTTTTGTTTTACAGATTTTAATCTTTATCAGCAAATGCTCATGACATTAGCTTTCAAGTGAGAAAGTAATCTATGCCGCGATAGAGAGTAGAAAAATATTCTAGATGGGATGAGCAGCTTAGTTGGCCAGCCACATTGTAGGAAATTATCAGCTAAGCCTTGAGCCTTTATCTAAGCTTTTGCTTATGAAGCAGGGCATAGGCGGCAAGAGCAAGACTTTTCCACCCAAGCAAAATTAATTTAAACGTAACTGCGTAATGAATCTGTTGTGACTGTTAATAGTATGACATATAGCGCTTGTTATTTTACCGATGAACGGTTTTTAACCCATCATAGAGTTTGGGGAAATATAAAACGTGGCTGTATTCTCTCTTAAAGTGAACCCCCGTCACAACTTGCATCGAACCTTCGAATCAATGCCCTAAAACTATTGCGTAACGAGAAAGACGTAGTTATTATAATGGGCATATAATCATACAATACTATATTTGGAGTTTGAACATGACTAAACCTGTAATCGGTTTCATTGGCCTAGGTCTTATGGGCGGCAACATGGTTGAAAACCTACAAAAGCGTGGCTACCACGTAAACGTAATGGATCTAAGCGCTGAAGCCGTTGCTCGCGTTACAGATCGCGGCAATGCGACTGCATTCACTTCTGCTAAAGAACTAGCTGCAGCAAGTGACATCGTTGAGTTTTGTCTTACAACTTCTGCTGTTGTTGAAAAAATTGTTTACGGCGACGACGGCGTTCTAGCGGGCATCAAAGAAGGCGCAGTACTAGTAGACTTCGGTACTTCTATCCCTGCTTCTACTAAGAAGATCGGCGCAGCTCTTGCTGAGAAAGGCGCAGGCATGATCGACGCTCCTCTAGGCCGTACACCTGCACACGCTAAAGATGGTCTTCTGAACATCATGGCTGCTGGCGACATGGAAACTTTCAACAAAGTTAAACCTGTTCTTGAAGAGCAAGGCGAAAACGTATTCCACCTAGGTGCTCTAGGTTCAGGTCACGTGACTAAGCTTGTAAACAACTTCATGGGTATGACAACTGTTGCGACTATGTCTCAAGCTTTCGCTGTTGCTCAACGCGCTGGTGTTGATGGGCAACAACTGTTTGATATCATGTCTGCAGGTCCATCTAACTCTCCGTTCATGCAATTCTGTAAGTTCTACGCTGTAGATGGCGAAGAGAAGTTAGGTTTTTCTGTTGCTAACGCTAACAAAGACCTTGGTTACTTCCTTGCACTTTGTGAAGAGCTAGGTACTGAGTCTCTAATCGCTCAAGGTACTGCAACAAGCCTACAAGCTGCTGTTGATGCTGGCATGGGTAACAACGATGTACCAGTAATCTTCGACTACTTCGCTAAACTAGAGAAGTAATCGACGTACGACCTCGCTAGGGTATTGCCTGTCTGTTAGGCGGCGATACCTCAGCGAGGTTCGTTTTTTATCTACACAAAGTCTTATCTACAAGCCCGTCTCATTTAAGCTCAGCCTTTCAATGTTTCAATGCTTCTTGCTAACACTTCATTTCCTTCGAAACTCTTTGTTATAGACGCGCATTGTTAGATATAAACTGACTCACCATTCTCATATATTTCAAAGTAACGTTGATGTGTGGTCGTTCGCGCGGATGAGCAATCACGTCCTCAATCGTCAATGAAAAGCAAAAAAAAGCCCACACAGCTGGTGACTGTGTGGGCGTATTCGGACTAGCCGTCTGGACAAACCAATGAGCAAGACAAGTGAAGTAACGATTAACGAGATCCCCCGACAGTTTCTACATTAAACGTGTTCAATGACCTTAAAGCACGTTGCTTCAATTACCACTTTGAATTGCACAAAAGTATCCAGAAAGAACTTAAGTTATGATTCAAACACACCATACCTTAAGGTTAATTGTATTACAAATAATTCTAAGGCTTGAATGGTTTTAGTGAATGCTTAGTTGATGAAAATGTGACTTGGCACTCGTTTTATGTCGAAACTCGACGAGTTTTTTAAAAGGGAACGAGTTTATGACTTAGTTCTATTTGAGATTTATAATCTTCCTACTCTCTGGTGTTCTTAGCTTTTACGAGAGGGTAAGGTGCTCTTAGCTGTTGCTAGTGACCATAATTTACCTCTCAACACACTTTTAAATCAGAAAGCCTCTATGGAGTTGCGTATCTTCTCATTTCTTTTATTAATCGATATATTTGTATTATAAGAATATGTAAAATTTGAACTTATCGAGATGATGAAGTTAGATAAACGGCTTTAGTGTCATCATTGTCGATCTCGTTTTAGCTCTTAATGCTGCACCTTAAATACAATAATGGATTTCATATGAAACAGGTCAATATAAAAAGCGTCTTAGCTGTCTCTATCATTCTCGCAATATCTGGTTGTGCTTCTCACACCAAGTCAAATATTTTAACGCCGACCGCTATTACGGCTAGTAGTCACGATGGTAATGGCCCTGATCGGATCTTTGACCAAGATATCACGACTCGTTGGTCTGCAAACGGTGTCGGTGAATGGGCAATGCTAGATTACGGTTCGGTGATTGAAATCGATGCGATTCAAGCATCCTTTAGTAAAGGGAACCAACGCCAATCTAAGTTCGATCTGCTCGTCAGTGTTGATGGCGAAAACTGGACAACGATTTTAGAAGGTCAATTAAGCTCGGGAAGAGTGATTGGTTTAGAGCGTTTTCAGTTCCAACCAGTGCAAGCACGCTATGTAAAATATGTAGGTCACGGTAACAGCAAAAACAGTTGGAACTCAGTTACTGAGCTTGCAGCAATTAACTGTGGAATCAATGCTTGTCCGGTAAGCCATATCATTACCGATGATGTGGTTGAAGCTGAGAAAGTGGTGATCGCTGAAATGGCCGCAGCAAGTAAAGCTCTTAAAGAAGCTCGTAAAGATTTACGTAAAGGTAACTTTGGGGAACCCGCGGTATATCCTTGTGAAACCACCGTAAAATGCGACACTCGTATTCCTTTACCAGTACCGACTAATCTACCCAAGTCACCAGTTGCGGGTAATGCACCAAGCGAAAACTTCGATCTAACGACATGGTATTTGTCTCAACCTTTTGACCACGATAAAAATGGCAAGCCAGACGATGTCTCAGAATGGAACCTAGCGAATGGTTATCAGCATCCAGAAATTTTTTATACAGCAGACGATGGTGGTTTGGTTTTCAAGACATACGTAAAAGGTACACGTACCTCAAAAAATACTAAATATGCACGTACAGAGATGCGTGAGATGCTACGTCGTGGTGATACGTCTATTAGCACTAAAGGTGTCAATGAGAACAACTGGGTATTTAGTTCGGCTCCGGTTGAAGATCTAAAAGCTGCAGGCGCGATTGATGGTGTTTTAGAAGCAACGCTTAAGATTGATCATACAACGACAACCGGTGACGCGCACGAAGTTGGCCGTTTCATCATTGGTCAGATACATGATAAAGATGATGAGCCCATTCGTCTTTACTACCGAAAATTACCGAACCACGAAACAGGGACGGTTTATTTTGCTCATGAGAATACCAACGAAGGCACAGATAACTATTTCAACTTAGTCGGAGACATGACAGGAGAGATCGGCGACCAAGGTATTGCACTTGGCGAGACGTTTAGCTACCGCATTGATGTAAAAGGTAACACGATGACTGTTTCGCTAATGCGTGAAGGCAAAGATGACGTTGTTCAAATGGTTGATATGAGCGAAAGTGGTTACGATCAAGGTGGGCGTTACATGTATTTCAAAGCGGGTGTTTACAATCAAAACATCAACGGTGAGCTTGAGGACTATGCCCAAGCGACATTCTACAAAATAGCGACGTCGCACGATAAATATCAGGAATAACGAGTCAGCTGCACATACAAAAATGGCCGCTAGTACTAGCGGCCATTTTTTGTTGTTTTTATTGGTTAGTTTCTATTGTATTTCGCTATTCCCATAATCTTACGTAACTAGTTGATATTAAATTACTAAGCATGGTGGGAGGGGGGGTTATATATAAAAAAGGCTTAGATATTTTCTAAGCCTATTTAAAGCATACGTTAGATATGGTTCATGAGAGCGATTAAAATGAGTATGTAACACCAACGCGTGTTTTTAACTGACGTTCACTCTCTTCCGCTGAGCCATAATCTGATGTCCAAAATTCAACATAAGGTCTTAGATTATCGAATTTATAGCCGATTTTTACCCCTAAATCCCATTCCCAATCTTTTCCATTCGCTTTGACTTGATCTTCATAGCTTTTGACGTAGTTCGCCTCATAACTTAATTGAAGGTTTTTTAAATCTTCATCTTGGAACTTATAAGCGCCAGTCAATGTAAATTTACCTTGTTGAACCGTTTCACCAGCTAATGCTATTTTTTCGCCGTTAACTTTTGTGAGAGAACTACTTGAGCTGTCTGTATAGTTTTGGAATTCATGACGGTAACGAAGAGCCGTTGTTAGGCCGAAGTCGGCTTTATACCCAACACGAAACTGTGGTTTAAGTGTCATTTTTTCATCGCCAAACGTAATAGGCATACCTGGCTGCAAATACCATTTGTCATCTAACGCATAACGAACCCCCCAATCAAATTCAGAATCTCCGCGCTCCAATTGGTTGTATATATCGCCTTCTGCATTTGGAGCAAATTTTTGTTCAACGCTAAAATATAGCTTTGTCTCATCTGCTATTTTCGTGCTTCCACCAATTTTAATACGATGCGCGTATTTATCGTCTTCATGCTTATGTTCTGCGCGGTAATCAAGAGTTGCGCCAGTCGCTGTGCCTGCAAGAAGAGTTGTAGCGATAATTGCAGCAATTTTTGTAACAGAGTTCATACCTTTGTCTCACTATTATTTTTTATTTTGGATACATCCAATATATCCGTGGCTCACAAATCAACATTTAAATAATATTGAATTAATGTATTACAAATATGGTATTTATTCCTGGGTGGTATTTCTGTGAGAACTATCAAAAGTTCCGAATAGTGACTTGTTTATATAGTTAAATGTAATGAACATCTCAATTGTGGCTCTATTTTCCAAGTTAATCATGACTTGGTTCTCATATTGTTAAGCTTCAAAAATACGCCTTTTAAATTGAGTTAAAATAAGACAAATTAATTGTTTTTACGTTTACTAATGATGATGGGAACAGTCTCGACTGTTAGAAATAGCAGTCGTAGCAAAAGGCAAGGCCAGTGAATACGAGGCAGGTATTTGAAATTGGTTTAGAGATGTTGTTTTGCAGGTGACTTGTTCGAGTTAAAGAAAATCGTGATGACGAATTAGTGTTCAAAAGTAGTTTCTGTGCTGAGAGTGTACTCAGTATCTGTTAACAATAAAGGATGAGTCATGTTTAAGAAAAACATATTAGCAGTGGCGTTATTAGCGACTGTGCCAATGGTTACTTTCGCAAATAACGGTGTTTCTTACCCAGTACCTGCCGATAAATTCGATATGCATAATTGGAAAATAACCATACCTTCAGATATTAATGAAGATGGTCGCGTTGATGAAATCGAAGGGGTCGCTATGATGAGCTACTCACATAGTGATTTCTTCCATCTTGATAAAGACGGCAACCTTGTATTTGAAGTGCAGAACCAAGCGATTACGACGAAAAACTCGAAGAATGCGCGTTCTGAATTACGACAAATGCCAAGAGGCGCAGATTTCTCTATCGATACGGCTGATAAAGGAAACCAGTGGGCACTGTCGAGTCACCCAGCGGCTAGTGAATACAGTGCTGTGGGCGGAACATTAGAAGCGACATTAAAAGTGAATCACGTCTCAGTTAACGCTAAGTTCCCAGAAAAATACCCAGCTCATTCTGTTGTGGTTGGTCAAATTCATGCTAAAAAACACAACGAGCTAATCAAAGCTGGAACCGGTTATGGGCATGGTAATGAACCACTAAAGATCTTCTATAAGAAGTTTCCTGACCAAGAAATGGGTTCAGTATTCTGGAACTATGAACGTAACCTAGAGAAAAA
>NZ_JBFRSN010000201.1:0-807 GCF_041473595.1 Vibrio sp. 10N.222.46.A1 | reverse complement strand
TGTTCACACCTTAATTTGGCGTTAGCAGTTTTCGTAGTATTTAACATTGGAGTTGAAATGAAATTAGATAAAAAAGAGCGTTTAGCTTTGGTCAATCAGTTCTTGATATTAGAAAAACTGTATCCAGAAGAAGCGGATTACTATGCTCAGCACCGTCAGGCAATATCTGAGGGTTATGAACTGCACTATGACTGGATTTATGAAAATCTATGGGAAGGTCTATCGAAGGAAGAGTGTCGCAGGGTTCTTGATATTTTAGACATGTATCGAACAATCCATTTTTCAGCCAAAAAGTGCGCAGACACTACAGTAAAAGAACATTACTGGCTTAAATTTCCGGGGTTTGATGGAAATGAAGAGAGCTCGTATATGGCTTATTGTCGATATTTTATCGTCGACTTAGAGCGCTACGATGAACTGAGGTATGGTCAAGAGATTCCAGACCTCAATTCGCATATGCCCACACTGGACAAATACGATGCAATGTTATCGGTATGGGAAGGGTTTGGTAAGCCTCACACACTTGGAGCGGACAAAATACTATTAATTCTAGAGGCTAGGTAGTATGCCAAATTACATAAACTATGTGGCTACATTCCTTTCTATTGTTGGTGGTGTTATAGCTATTTGGCAAGCATACAAAGCAACTACTGAAGCGAGCAAAGCAAAAACTTACCGTGACGAAATCATAAACGTTCGAAAGGCTGTCGATTTTTCGGGAATCGAAGCTGTGCTGAGTCGTACAATCAACTTGATTTCTAAATATGGTCCTTCCGCTTCAATGTCTAGCTTATCCGGAGTCTCTCC
>NZ_JBFRSN010000200.1:2597-3396 GCF_041473595.1 Vibrio sp. 10N.222.46.A1 | reverse complement strand
AGGTGCCTTTTATCATTTCGTTATCTAAGCAACGCTATTTAGCTTAGGTTTTAACTCTTTTCGCGTCAAAGTTTCACTAAAGTCATGACTGAAGTGGTCAACTTGAATCGCTGTGTAACGCAGTTTATCAGCAGCAACAATTTGGTCGACTTCTTCTTGTGTCAGAACATCGGCAGCAAGTGCTTGAGCCAGTTTGTCTGCCAACAAGCCTTTACGAGCCACTTTGCCCTCTTTCACTGCTTTGAAGATCTTACGCTCCAGAGGCTTGATGCTGTACATCGCATTGAACGCGTTCTCCATAAGGCCAACACTATCATCCTCTTCCTTGCCGATGTAGCAAAGGTGAGTCAGACGTTCACGGTGTGCGCCCGGAGTCATCAAGCTTTCTGCTAGTTGAACTGTTAGGTTATCACTTGGTTTTTCGAAGTGGTTACCTACAGGGAAAACTAGACCTTTAAGTACTTTGCCAACCATCTTGTTCGGGAAGTTACGGTACGCTTCTTGTAACGACTTAGCCGCATTGTGGAAACAGTGTTGAACCGCGTAGTGTACGTAGTCTAGGTCAGCTTGTTGACGACCTTCGTCTTCATACTTTTTAAGTGCAGCAGACGCCATGTATAGGTAACTTAGACCATCACCCAAACGTGCAGAGATAAGCTCTTTACGTTTCAGTTCACCACCTAGCGTCAGCATTGCGAAATCCGCACTCACTGCAAGTGCGCGGCTCAAACGAGTCAAATCTTGGTAGTAAGGCTTCGTTGGACCGCTCATGTCGGCTTTAATGAACTTAGAGCCAGTT
>NZ_JBFRSN010000200.1:0-1826 GCF_041473595.1 Vibrio sp. 10N.222.46.A1 | reverse complement strand
TTAGTGCTGCGCCAAACGCACCAAACGTGTTTTTAGTTGCGTGTGAGATGTGCTTGAACAACAAGCTATCAAAGTCTTTTGCACCTTGCTTCTCATCTGGGTTCGCTGCCGCTTCCATTTCGCTCAATACGTATGGGTGACAACGTGTCGCACCTTGACCGAAGATCATCAGGTTACGAGTTAGAATGTTCGCACCTTCTACTGTGATAGCAACTGGAATACCTAGGTAAGGCGCAGCCAAGTAGTTCATTGGGCCATCTTGAATTGCACGACCTGAATGGATATCCATTGAGTCATTCAGAATAGTACGAGCCATCTCTGTCATGTGATACTTCGCGATAGCCGTTACGATACCCGGCTTCTCTTTCATATCAAGTGAAGTGGTTGTCAGTGTACGAGTCGCTTCTAATAGATACGTTAAACCACCAATACGGCCTAAGCTCTCTGCAACACCTTCAAATTTACCAATCGACATACCGAACTGCTTACGAACATAAGCGTATGCGCCGGTCGTTTTCGCTGTTAGGTGGCCCATCGCCGTACCAAGTGCGGGTAATGAGATACCACGACCTGCAGACAGACATTCCACCAGCATACGCCAGCCTTTACCTGCGTAATCTGCGCCACCGATTAGCCATTCCATAGGAATAAATACATCGTGACCGCGTGTTGGGCCATTCATAAACGCAAGACCAAGTGGATCATGACGCTCACCGATCACAACACCTTCGTGGTCTGCCGGGATAAGCGCACAAGTGATACCAATGTCTTCTTTGTCACCCAGTAGCTTTTCTGGATCGTGCAGTTTGAAAGCCAAACCAAGTACCGTTGCCACTGGTGCTAGCGTAATGTAACGCTTGTTCCAGTTAAGCTTGATGCCTAGTGTCTCTTTACCTTCGTGCATGCCCATACACACAGTGCCGACATCAGGGATACCACCCGCATCAGAACCTGCTTCAGGGCCTGTTAGTGCGAAACAAGGGATATCTGTACCGTCAGCTAGACGTGGAAGCCAGTAGTCTTTTTGATCTTGAGTTCCGTAGTGAGACAGTAGCTCACCAGGGCCAAGAGAGTTTGGAACCATTACCGAAACCGCGGTACTGATACTACGCGTTGCAATCTTAGTTACGATTGTAGAGTTGGCGTGCGCCGAAAATTCACGGCCGCCGTACCCTTTCGCGATAATTAGCGAGAAGAAACGCTCTTTGCGTAAAAAGTTCCATACTTCCTCAGGAAGGTCTCGGTCTTCTTTCACAATTTTGTGGTCATCGAGCATAGCGAGCAAAGTTTCAAGTTCATTGTCCATGAACGATTGCTCTTCTGGTGTCAGCTGAGGTTTTGGGTACTGGTGAAGCTTAGTGAAATCTGGTTTACCAGAAAACAGCTCTCCGTCCCACCACACGCTACCCGCTTCCATCGCTTCTTTCTCGGTGCTAGATAGGGGTGGTAGTACTTTTTTAAAGAGTTTAAAAGCTGGGTCACTTACCCATTTTTGTCTTAGAGAGCTCATAGTTCAGATCCTTTTGTTCACTATATTGTTTGTGAATATTTTGCTTTTTATTGTTTTATTCTTTTATTCTTTTGCTGACATGCCAGCGGCCAAATAAGGAATAAGAATATCGACCACTGCCTTCGCATCTATCTTTCTGTCATAGTCATTCTCTGCAATTTCTATTAGAGCTTGGCTAGATGCCATGGTGAATACACAAGTCCCTAGGGTGAAGTGCAATCGCCAAAATAACTGTTCTTGAGTGAGGTTTGGGTTAGCTTTCATTACTGAGTTGGTAAACAAAGTCAGTACTTCGCTATAACGAGTAGTAATGAAC
>NZ_JBFRSN010000199.1:0-4643 GCF_041473595.1 Vibrio sp. 10N.222.46.A1 | reverse complement strand
CTCATAGGTCTATTCTTTATCAAATAATCAAAGAAACCCTTTGGGTTAAATCGATTACCGTCAAAAGTTCTTGCCCCTAAAGGCCTATTACTAGACCTTTGTTCGTATCTTATTATTGAATTCGGTCTGCTGAACTAGTGCTTCTTAAGCTCGTCGAGTACCATAGCATTGTGCTGTTCGTGAATCGTATTTACTCTGACGTGTTGGTGCTGATTAGGAGCCAGGCGCTCGTATTCTGTTAGGTAAATATCGCTGTGAATATGCTCTGCGATCATTTTTACAATTAAGCGATTGTTTGCATACAAGCCTAAAGTTTCTTCACGGTGTGAGAACATGAGGGCGAGCTTCATATCGGCTACACACATAAAGCGGTGTGAAGGGTATTCGGTTTCTTCATTTTCAGAACGCGAATGTAATTCTATTTTTTCATGTGGGCTCGCCATTTTGTTGAATGAAAAGCCAATCACTCGAACTCCACGTTCCACGGCGTCGCATAATTCTTTGCCAAACAATTCAAGGTTAAAATCGGTATTCAGGTAAATTTCTAGATTTGCCTGATTAATGATTTCCTTGGCCTTTTGAAGTAAGTTGTCGAACCCCGATACGTTGTAAACGAACTCTTTTTCCTCTTTCAGCATCATCTTAGATAATTCTGATTTAAGGAAATTAATATTAGTGACGGTCTTTTTTTCTATCTGGCTGAAAATCAAGTCTGGTGATTTAGCTTCGTACTCTTTAGTGTCGCCATCAGACATGAAAATGTAGCCATTGGCGTAAAGGTTATCGATAGACGAGTAAACAGAAGAGCGGGAGATAGAGATCTCTTTCGCGATTTTATATCCGCTGGATTGGCCATTTTTGAGTAAATTAATATAAACAAGCGCATCGGTTTTGGTAAACCCAAAATCCATTAATTTGGTGACTAGCTCTGACACGGGTTGTCCTCTGAAACTATTCAATATCTTCTCCTTCTAAGGTTACCATTCTTGTCACGACGAGCGTAAATGATTGTTGTGATTTTTTTCAGCGATGAGAAACGCTCCGCGAGCAAAGGTGAATTCATCTTGTTTTGGGTGAATAATCACTGGAATTTCATTAACGTGAATGTAGCGAGACAATGCGACTTTTAAATCTGCCGTTAATGTAGGATAGGTCGTTGCTTCGCCTGATAATACGAGTCGTGTAGGCAGTAATTGTTGAATGGGATTAACTAAACTGCGCGCCAATTGGTCGATATAAGTACGATATATGCGCGATGCATGCGGTTCACTTAGGTCTACGCCTGAAAAAATTTGCGCTAAAGTTTGGTCTTTTAGCACGACTTGATGATATTGCCGCTCAATACTTGGTGCGGATAAAAACTGTTCAATGCAGGCCTCATTTCCACAGCGACATACAGGAGTTAAGCCATCAACGAGCCATTGAAAATTAGGCAACCTTGAATGTGCCCAATGTGAGCTTAATGGGTGGTGCACTTGCTCGTTATTTTGATAAAAACTTATGCCACAACCATCGCCCAAAAATACGCTGAGTATGGCCTCTTTGTATAAATCTCTAGCCCTCTTATTTAGACTTGAACCTGCCGAGAGTGGTTGTTCAATTGAGTCAGCGCTTTTCATGGCGTTACTAATAGCGTCGCACGCAATGGCCGCACTGTGTGAATGCATCACAAGCGAGCAGTCGACCTTGAAATGCTGATTCAGGTTTCGTGTTAATTGGGTGATTTCTGTCGAGTGAGTAGGACTTGATTTTGCAACTTCATGTACGGATTGGCGATGAGATAAAAAAAACTCAGATACACTTATGCCTATCGCGGCGATACGTCCATAGCGGTAGCTGACGCTTGATATTCGGCTTATCAAATGTTGAGTCAAGTGGGCAAGGTCGCCAGGAGTGCGCTGCACCATTCTATACACCTCTTGTCCGTTAGAGGTGCTGGCGACCGAGTAAATAGAGTGGGAATCAATCGCGATTCCCATCACTATATTTGGTTCTGCTTTAATGAGCATGATTTGATTAATGACACACTTGGATTTAGTTCGCTTGCTCAATCACGTAGCCATAAGCGCTAATGGTCAGTGATTTTCCATCGAGCATGATCTGTTTATCTTTATCGCTGTTGTTTAGAACAAACATTAAATTGCCACGGAGGTAAGCGATACACTCTTTGTCTGCCGTCCCTTTTTCATCCTCCACGTTTAACCAGTCAATGCAAGGCTGATTAAAATCGGGATTGGCTTTACGCAAAGCGATCATTTCTTGAATGAAGTTTTTGAATTCTAAGTCTTGCTCTGATTCTTCCCATATCATGCATTTTCGGTTGTCTTCGCTGCCCATGCCGCGGCCGCCATCCATACCAATTTCGCCACCATAATAAATGCATGGAGCACCGACTTGAGTGAACATAAATAAATAAGCTAATTTAGCTTTACGTTTGTCGCCCTGGCATAAAGAGATAATGCGAGTGGTGTCATGGCTATCTAATAAGTTAAACATCGCTTCGTTTACGTTGCGTGGGTATGCCATGTACGACGCGTTCACTGCATTTACAAAGCTCTCTTTATCAACGTCGCCAAGACCAAAGTAGTCGGTAATGGCTTGTGTCAGCGGATAATTCATCAACGAATCGTATTGGTCGCCGCGTAGCCAAGGCATACCTTCGTGCCAAATCTCCCCAAGAATGTAGCAGTCTGGGTTGGCATCTTTTACGACTTTACGGAAGTCACGCCAAAACGCGTGGTCCACTTCGTTGGCTACGTCTAAACGCCATCCATCAATGTTGAACTCTTCTACCCAGTGGCGCGCCACGTCTAATAAGTATGCGCGGCACTCTTCATTTTCAGTATTCAGCTTTGGCATTTCGACGACGTTGGCGAAAGTTTCGTAGTTTAAGTTCCAGAAATCCCAGTCTTCTTTTGGCGTATCTGGGTATACAGGGAACTGATTGATCCAAAACCAGTCGGCGTATTTGGACTTTGCCCCGTTATTCACAACGTCTAGCCATAGTGGAGATTGAGACCCAATGTGGTTGAACACCGCGTCGAGCATAATTTTCATGCCGCGTTTATGGGCTTCATCGACGAGTGCTTTAAAAGCTTCATTGCCGCCAAAGTGCGGGTCTACATTGTAGTAGTCGACAGTGTCGTATTTATGGTTGGCGTTGGCTGTGAAAATAGGGCACAAATACAAACCATTCACGCCAAGATCTTGCAGGTAATCGAGCTTATCGATCACGCCCCATAAATCGCCACCCATAAAGTTGTCGGATACAGGTCTGGTTCCCCAAGGTTGCACGTTGGCAGGTGATGTTTCAGGGCGACCATTGGCAAAGCGCTCTGGGAATATTTGGTACCAAATGGTGTCTTTTATCCACGTCGGTGTCTTTAAAACGTCACGAGGGTTTATGTAAGGAAAACAGAAGAAATTGCTTAAGTTACTCAGCTCGATTTCTGCGTTTTCAGTCGTTGAAATGTCGGCGCAGCGTTTTTCTCCAAATAGAATCTTTTCGCCGCCTTTTCCGTACAAAATAAAGCCATAGCGGCTACGACGTTTCGGTGGAGTAAACTCTGCAAACCAGTGGTCGTGGTACTCGGTTTCCCCTTCATGAATCATGGTCACTTCATTGCCACCCACCCAACCGTGTGCATCACTGCCACCTAGGTTGCCACCATCGAGGCCACCTTCTGCCCAGTGGTACGGGTCGCCTATCCAAAGTGAAACCTTGTCTAGTTCGCCTTTTGCACAGCGTAAGCGAAGGTGAAGCGTTTCATTGTTGTAAGCGTAGCTGTCTGCACTTTTTGCTGAGTGAGTCAGCGAGCTTTTTGTAATCGGTTTGTTGATAACTGAATTTGTAATAGCCATAGCGGAAATCATCCCTAATTATTATTCTTTAACTGCACCGCTGACGAGGCCGGTAGTAATGTGTTTTTGAGTCGCAACAAATAGCAAAGTGATGGGCACTGCAACCAATAATGAACCCGCGGCAAACAGCGTAAAATTCTCCGCTGAGTTAGATGAAATCCAACTGAAAATACCGATGGCTAGCGTCATTTTTTCTTCGCTGCGTAAGATCAGCGTAGGTAAAATGAAGTCCATCCAAGGTGCGGTGAAAGACACTAAACCAACAAACACTAAGATAGGTTTCGCGAGAGGGAGAATGATCTCGAGGAAAATCGTCATGTGGCCTGCGCCATCAATTTTTGCTGCTTCATCTAATGAAGTGGGAATGGCATCGAAATAACCTTTCACCAACCAAATCATGAATGGTAATGAGCCCGTTACATACACAAATAACAAGCCAGCATAGGTATCAATCAATCCCATTTTTGATAGCAAGATGTAGATAGCCGTCATCGAAAGAAAGGCCGGGAACATCTGCAATACAAGAATGCTCATCATAATGTTGCGCTTACCATTGAAGCGGTAGCGAGAGAACACAAACGCTGAAATAGTCACGACAACCAGTGAGATAACCATATTCGCTGTCGCGAGAAGAAAGGTGTTTTTATACCAGTCTAAATAGGGTGTGTCCGTGAACAATGCGCGGTAGTGGTCGAGCGTAAAGTCAATACTTGTGAAAGAAGAACTGAATAAGTTATTCCCTGTTTTGAATGAAGCTAGCACTGTCCAAATCACTGGTCCAA
>NZ_JBFRSN010000198.1:0-33276 GCF_041473595.1 Vibrio sp. 10N.222.46.A1 | reverse complement strand
CCACCCCTTCATCAGCAAGAGGCTTGGTAATATCCAGCTCTTGGCGGGCAAAGTTGTAACTCTGTCTTAAATTCTGAACACGCGCTTTTATTTCAACTAGGTCTTGTTGCTTCTGTCCAACCTGTTGATCAAAAACGGAAAGTTGGTTCTTCAGGTTATTCAGATCTTGACGATATTCTGCTTTTTGGCGATTAACCAATTTGGGGTGAAGGTCGTAGAATAGTGGTGGGAAGGCGAGTTTACCATAATCGAGTAAGACACTTTTTTTCCACTCTTTTACTGAGAATTCTTCATTGATAACCACACTGGTCAGTGAGGCGGACAGCATGAGTACATTAGCCGTTAAGTTCGCAACTTGTTGCTCACGTTCACGAAAGTCAGAGCGGAATCGAGTGTCATCTATTAATAGTAATTGTTGCCCTTTTTGAACTCGTTGCCCTTCTTTGACTAAAATTTCTTTAACCAAACCACCTTCAAGGTTTTGCACCACCTGAATCTGAGAGGAAGGGATCACCTTGCCTTGGCCAACAGTCACTTTGTCGATTTCAGCCCAAGCAGACCAACCAATAGCAGCGACAAAAAACAGAACGATAACCCACAACATAATACGCGCACTGGTGGGCGTATTGAGGAGCAGTGCCGCTGTTTTGTCATCGACATACTCAAGTTCGGTCTCATTCAATTTGCTGAAATTTTTCTGACTCATAACAGTCCTTGTTCGCTAAATAAAAGTGCAAGCTTTGTGAGTGTATTCTTACTTTTGATAAATGTTAAGGCTTTGCTCCTTTAAATCTTTGAATTTATATATTTTTTAACTCTTATTGTTTTTTGAAATCTGTTTTATCAAGTTGGTGCTTTCTCAGCTTGTCATAAAGCGTTTTTCGCGATACTTGCAGCTCTTGCTGTACCTCTTTTAAGCGCCCTTGATGACGATGTAGTGCCTCTATCAAGAGGATTTGCTCAAAGCTATCGGTTCGTTGGCTTAATGACAGTTGTTGCTCTTCAGTCTTTAGATCGATGTGGTCTTTGTCGCTTTGCTCTTGATTATGATTAGGCTCTGATTCAAGCGATGCCAGCTTGGGTTTAGTCAACACTCTGAGCTCTGCATGTTGGCGAAGCTGTCGAATATTTTCACTCCAGTGAGTGGCGATCAATCGTTGAACCTCTTTTTCTGTAATCACCGGAGGGGGTAACTGATATCGACTTGCCGCACCACGAGCAAAATGTTTAAACAAAGAACCAATATCTTCTGTTCGTTGCGCTAGCGGTAGCAAATCAAATCGACGGAACTCACTTACCATTGTAGTAGGAAGTATTGTGGTTGCTAAAATGATACAAGTTGCACTGGTCTTGCATGAGTTTTCACGAAGTAGAGTGGGTTTTAGGTTCGCTAGCCACTGCCATTGGTCTTGAGTTAATGCTTCTGTTTCATGGATATAAAGTGTCCCACCCTGATGTTTCAAGAACAGTTGCAAAACAAACTGATGGAATGTCGCTTCGTCACTGCGTGGCAAATTAAACGCAGCAACAGGGCAAAGCTCTGCGGCTTGATGGCTGTGAAGATCGTGCGTGTACTGCGCCGTGACCCTTTTACCCGTTCCTAAATCGCCGACGAACAGTAGAAGTGGGTTAGTTTTGGTATCTAGAGAGATCAGTTCTCGGCGTAATGTCTGCATTGATGGCGATTGACCAATCAACTTTGGACCCACCTGATTCTGTACCGCCAACTCTTTACGTAATAGATTATTCTCTTCAACCAGTGCCAGCTTATCCGATGCTTTTTTTACTGCGGTCAGCAGGGCATCGACCACAAACGGTTTTTCCAAAAAATCATAAGCGCCAGCTTTCATTGCGGATACGGCTGTTTGCACATCCCCATGGCCTGTCTGTACGATGACCTGAAAATGAGGGTTTTGATTCAGCAGCTTTTGTGTCAATTGAATACCATCCATCACTGGCATGTGAATATCGGTAATGACAATCCCAGCTTGCGTCACATCTATTCTCTTTAGTGCCTCAATGGCATTGGGGAAGCAGGTAATATCGATGCCTTCAATGAGCATGGCTTGTTCTACGGAGTCTCGAATGGCGGGTTCATCATCGACAAAATAGAGTTTAGGCAGAGGGTGCAAAAGTCGAATCCTTAACAGTATGTGAGGTTAGCTATGTGTGAAATTAGCAGTATGTAAAATTCATTTTCTAATCAACGATAACAACGGCACGTTAGCCCTTATCGTTATATAACGGGATGTTTAGCGAGAATACCATGCCTGAAGGCTCTAATCGGTTGGCGCTGATCGTGCCGTGATAAGCTTCAATAATCCGTTTCGATATTGAAAGCCCTAGCCCTAAGCCTTCCGGTTTAGTGGTAAAAAATGGGTTGAACAGCTGTTCTAGCTTATCGTCCGGCATGCCAATTCCGTTGTCCCAAATGATCAGCTGACAAGAGTTATGATGCAGTTGCCATTCGATGCCTATCTGTGGGCTGGCCGGTTGGTCAACGTTTTCCAGGTTTTGTTGCTCCTGCAAGATTTTCTGTTCAAGAACTTGTTGTTGAAGCGCTTGGGTCGCGTTGTGAATTAGATTCACCAGTACTTGCTCAAGTTCGGTTGGATGAATGGCAATATTAATGTGATTTGGCACTGTGCTTAACCTTAGCGTGATGCCTTGTTTGATCATTAGCGCACTAAGAATACTGGTCGCGTTGTTGATCGATTGATGCAGGTTTGCGACGTGATGTTCTTGCTTGGTGACCTTACGAGTGAAGACTTTAAGACGCGCGATGATGTCGGTAATTGAGGTATTCAAAGCAATCATCTTATCGAGATTGCTTTTGACCAAATCTGTCCGTTCCATTTCTAGCAGCTTTAAGCTGTTCTCACTGTAGGTTCGAAGCGCTGCAAGCGGTTGGTTGATTTCGTGGTTAATGCTGGCTGACAGCTCTCCGAGTACCGCTAATTTTGCTGTTTGGGTCAGCTCTTGTTCTGTCTGCTTCAGCTTTAACTGCGATGCTTGGTATTGAAAAATGGTTTGCTGAAGTTGTTGATTGGATTTCTTCAAATAGTGAGTACGTTTATCAACGGTTTGTTCTAGGTTTTGGTTGAGCCGGGTTAGCGCCACTTTCGCGACGTAAGTCTGTCGCCACGACCACGCGATGAGCATCACCAAGCTGTAAATCACCACGAAGATGACATCGATCTGCAGCACTTTAATAAGTTCTGCTTCGGCCTTTTTTAATGCGACAACTTGGCACTGATTGTTACTGAAGGTTGCGGGGTAAAGATTGAACGGCCCAAGTTTAAACAATCGGTTTGCCGTGAGTTCTCTTTGTACTCGATTTGGTTGAATGTTGTTGGGCTGATTGGCGTCGTTAACTTGTTGTTGATAGTTGGAAGAGCGAAAAGCTTCTATGATCGAAATTTCGCTTTGACCGTATTGGCGCTGCAGGGCGATATCGGTTTGTTGCTTCTGGCTTAATGGCAACAACGAGTGATAAAGCCACTGAGTTTGGCTGGAGAGAAAAACCACTTGGTTAGAGTCGAGTACCACAATCTCAAAATCATCGCTGGTTAGGATGTTTTCAAGGTTCTCTAGACTCACTTTAACGGTGATAACCCCAACAATGTCATTCTCTATATACAGGGGCGAAGACAAAAAGTAACCGCGTACGTTGGAGCGAGCACCCAGTGCGACATAGTGTGTGCTGTTACCTTCAATCGCGGACGCAAAATAAGGACGAAACGAGAAGTTCTCACCCACGAAAGTACCGAGCTTCTGGTAATTACTGGAAGCGACCACAGTACCGCTTGGGTCATGAATATAGATGGTGTCAGCTTGGCTTTGATTAGACCATTCAAATAGCAATTGATTGAGCTGCGCCGCGGAAATCTTGTCTGTTTGTGGTGATGAGTCAAAATAAGAGAGCAGACGTGGGTCATGGCTGAGCAAATCAGGGATCTGTTTGAATTTATCCAGTTCAGAGTCGATTTGTAGGTTCGCTTTATTGGCTGCTTCGTTGAGCTTTTGAGTGACCACTTTTTCTTGAAATTGTACTGCCAAAAAATGAGTTGCGCTCAGCCCAATAGCCCCCAATAACAATGAGAATAAAACGAAGGGAGTCATTATGTTAAGCAGTATCTTAGTCACTAGGATCTCAGCATGTCATCGGTTTGTATAAAGATTATCAATATGATGGATAGAGTACCGAGATCTTGTTAACACAGAGCACCTTCTGTGAGACAAAACCATGGCTTAGACTTGTGTTTCAAAGGATTACAGCGCAAAATCAAAAAAAATTGAAAGGAGCAACCAAATGGAACTGACCGATATTCGTCGCGAATACGCTAAGGGTGGATTGAGACGTAAAGACTTAGCCGCAGACCCGATTGAGCAATTCAATCTATGGCTAGAGCAAGCTATTGAAGCTAAGTTGACGGACCCTACTGCCATGACAGTTGCTACGGTTGATGAAAATGGTCAGCCATTCCAGCGAATTGTTCTGCTAAAGAATGTTGATAAAGACGGCTTCGTTTTTTACACCAACTTAGGTAGCCGTAAAGCGCATCAGCTAGAGCACAATAGCAAAATCAGTTTGCATTTCCCTTGGCACCCTCTTGAGCGACAAGTTCATATTACGGGCACGGCTGAAAAACTGACAGCAATGGAAAATATGAAGTACTTCTCGTCACGACCAAAAGAGAGCCAATTGGCCGCAATTGCAAGTAAGCAAAGTAGCCGTATCTCTGCTCGTGGGATTTTAGAAGGTAAATATCTAGAGCTTAAACAGAAGTTCGCGAAAGGAGAGATTCCTGTGCCTTCTTTCTGGGGTGGCTTCCGTGTGCGTGTGGATAGCATTGAGTTTTGGCAAGGTGGAGAGCACCGCTTGCATGATCGCTTCTTGTTCTCACGCCAAGATAGCCGTTGGGATATCGACCGCCTAGCGCCTTAATTTGCTTAACTGCTTAACTGATCCAAAAATACCGTTGATTAGACTTATCAACGGTATTTTTTTGTCTGCATCTCATCAAACCAATATCTAGTCACTGTGCAGAACAACGGAGATCTGCTTTTTAAGCAGGGTTTCTGGGATCATAGAGCCTAGCCCCGAGTCCAACGCATACTCAATCAACCGGCTTTTACTGCGCGCATCAAATTTCTGTTTCAACCTGGCGACATGCCCTTCGACTGTTTTGATTGAAATGTTCAACGTAGACGCGATGTACTGTGGTTTCTTGCCGAATAGCAGCAAGAACAGCACTTCTGATTCTCGCGAAGTCAGTCGCTTTTTGAGCTTTGATATGCGTGGCTTTGATCCTGCAATGGACACTTGATTGTCTTTTTCGCAAGTTGCCTGACACACCCAATGGCCTACTTCTAAGATGGCGGTGTCGGTGAGTTCTTGACCATAAAAAATGGTGCCTTGAACTTCGCCATTCCCATCAAGCCAAGGGGTTTTAGTAAAAATATGGGCGTGCCAGCGTCCGTCTGGATAAGGGTGAATATCGAGGATTTTAAGAGTACTGCGTGTATCCATTACATGTTTGTCTTGAGCCCTGAAATCCTGCGCGCATTCGGTTGTTTGACTAGGCATATCGAAATCGGTTAAGCCCGTACAAGTTTCGTTGGGTTTTAAGCCAATTAATTGGTTGTAAGCAAGGTTGGCATACACGAAGACAGAGTCAGTATCTTTGCACCCCCAGCAACCTGGAAGTTGTTCAAATAAAGAACGATGTATGGAGTTGAGGGGATTCGGCAAGGTTTTATCTCGTAAGAGGAAGTATTGCAATGATATCAGTTTCTTATAGAGCTGCAATGACAATTAGAAGTCGAGTTATGCATCAAAAATGGAGTGTGATTAATGGTTGAACGGTATGTTGTTTAAGTGTGCCTTTATTGATCAATAGCTAAGCAAAAAGGATGAGAAAAAAGCAAAAAAAAACCAGCCTGAAGAAGGGCTGGCCAAAGACAAGATATACCTTGTCGACACGTAGAAGATTTCCAGTTTAATTTACGAGGGTCATGTAAATTAAGCTGAGGTATCAGATAGATACCCAGAGTGACTTACTACTCTATCGACGAATTTACTCCTAGGCGAGATCGAATATAAGGAGGGAATTCCCCTATAAACACTGACTCAACCTGATACTAGGAGAATCTAAGGTAAATATTTGAGGGCTTTGAGGAATACCAAGAGCTTATAGCTCTCGTAATACTCGGAATCCTAAGTAGTTAGCGGCAGTAGAAGGCGAAACGTACAGTTCAGCAAACACTTTTGCCTCTTCAGGAGAGAAGCTCCACGCGCCCCCCTTAGCGATGCCTTTTTGGGTTGCAGTCCATTCCCAAACGTTACCTACCATGTCGTAGAAACCCGTTGGCGTTGGCAAGAATGATTTTACAGGAGAAGTACTGACGTTTGACCACTGTGTACCAGACCAACCAGTATTAGCTCTACCTGAACGGAATTTGTTGCCCCACCAGAAGCTGGTATCTTGACCCGCTCTTGCCGCCGCTTCCCACTCTTGTTGTGTTGGTAGGCGGTAAGTAAAGCCTGTTTTTTTAGATAACCAACGTGTGTACGCTTTCGCATCGCTTTGGCTGACGCATACAACGGGTGAGTTATCGACTTGCTTGAAACCAGGAGCTTTCCAGTCATTGTCTGACACAGTCGTGATTTCTGCATTCACGAAGGTATCACAAGTGTTCATCAGCTCTGCGTCTGTCTGGTAACCCGTATTTTTCACAAATGCTTTAAAATCTTGAACACGAGTTGGGGTTGCCGCTAATGCAAATGGCTGTTTGATCGTGACTTGCTCAGCGTTATTTTCACCGAGTAGGTAAGTCCCAGATCCAACCACAATCATTTCTGGACTTTGAGCACCATTGCCCATTGGGTCAGCAAACTTAGTCCCCACATTCAGTGAGTTCTGCTTCGCTTGTAATACTGCTCTTAGGTTGTGATCTCGGGCTATTTTCAGCTCTTGGTGGAAAGAAAGGTAACCTTCTTTCTCAATCGTAACCATGTGTTGCCCTGTAGGTAGCATCACTTCAACCGGTGTGCTGCCATAGTTCACACCATTGATAGAAACCTTGTCATTATATTGATTTGAACGAACCACCAAGTTAACCCAAGCAACTTCTTTCTGCTGATCATCGGCTTGCAGATCGCTCTGATCGAAACAGTTTGAGGATTGAATGCCAAGTAAGCGGCAAGGAGTGTTCTTATCTGGACGAGTTTCTAAATTCGCAGCAACCACTGCTCGGTAACGGTTATCTTCGGAGAAGCCAGATGATTTCACGCTGTGTTGTAGAACGTGAATATTCAAAGATGCAGACGCTAGGTGTTCTTTTACTATTTTTGATTCTGTCGCGTTGGATACAAGGCTATTTTGAAATTGTTTTACTGCTTTTTGAAGTGTCAAAGCCACCGTTTGGTCTGAACATTGAGCTAACGTCATGTCGCTGCTACAGCGGTTGGTAAAGCTAACAGTATGTTCTTGTGTTTGAGTGACCTCGCTTCTTAATCTCTCAGCTCTTGCTCTTAGTTTGTCTTGATTCAAATGGGCGATAGACATTTCTACAGCCGATTTTTCGGCTTTGATGGCCTCTAGTTCCATCACTAAGCTTTGAAGCTTTTGCTCTGAATCCGAAATCGTAAGCTTGTGCTCTTTTACCGATTTCCAGGCATCTTGAAAGCGGTTTTGAGCTGGTGAGATATCGAAATCTGGCTCATCAATCATGCGAGTGTAATCTTGCTCTAGGCTAGTTTTCGCCGTTGCGAGTTTTTGCTCTGATTGAGCTAATAACTTGGCTTGACGTGCCATTTGCTCTGCTTGGTTGTCGACTTGATTTTGTTTGTCCGCCATCTTCTTCTCGATAGCCGTTAAACTGGCATGTTCTTCGAAAAGAGAGCTTTCAATGTCGATGACTGATGACGTGATTGCTGGAGATGTCGCTTCAGCGAAAACAGCAGGCGTCATTAAGCATGGAGCAAGTGCAAATAATAGAGTAGGAAAACCTTGGCGCATGTTGGGCTACTTCAGTCGTAATTTAGGTTAATTGAATATTCTAACGAAAACGCCATTTCGTTTGAAGCTACTTTCTATAACTACAAACAAGATGGCGAGTATTCATTCAGCTTTGTGAAATAGGCACGGCTATTTATATCAGGCTTAGCTTTATATATTTAGATTTCATTTTCTTTACTAGGAAGGAGTTTCACCCAAATAGTATCGCTGCCGTTGATAGTCACTGTGCGGTTGTATGATTCGTAACCTTCTTTTGAAATGGTTACTTGGTGACGACCGCTCGGTAGCGAAACCTCTAGGGGTGTGCTGCCGTATTTAATGCCGTTGATAGTGACTGAGTCATTGTACTGATCAGAACGTACCATCACGTTTGCCCACTGCTTGTCGCTCTTCTTTGTAACCTTAACGTCGCTGTCCGTTAAACAGTAGCGAGTTGAAACGTTCAATAAGTTACATGCTGCAATCGCTTCTGGTTTTGCTTGAAGTTGAGCTTGCATCTGCACAAAGTAAGAGTTGTTTCCAGAGAAACCGCTCTTGATTGCTTGGCTGTCTTGAACATGAATGTTCAATTGAACACCTTGTAAGTTTTGCTTCGCTAGCGTGCTTTCTGTGAGCTGTTCAAGTAATTTGCTCTTGAAGTTTTGTACTGCTTTCTGCTTCGTCAGGTGTTTACCTTGAGCAATACACTCACCCAGTGTCATTGTTGATGAACATGTGGTGGTGTAGCTCGTTTCAAGAACGGCACTTTCACGAAGTTCTGTTGCAATACGTTTAACGCGAGCTTCAACTTTTGATTCTTTCAAGTTAGCCAGCTCATTATTCAAACGAGCTTGCTTTTGCTTAATTTGAGAAAGGTAAATTTCGTTCTCATTCATCGCTTGCTGATTATCTAGCTGAGACGATTGATTCTCTTTAACCGCAGCCCAAGCATCTTGGTATCCTTTCTGAAAAGAAACCAGATCCGTTTCTGGATCGTCAAGTAAGCGACTGTATTGTTTGTCGAGTACAGATTTAGCTCGGTTACGTTTTGCCTTTAACTCTTCACCTTCACGTAACAACTTACTGTTCTGGTTTTGTAGTTGTTTTAAGGTCTCAGTTGCCGATACTTTGGTCGCTGAAATACGCTCAATATCTGAGTTTTTCTCTGTTAGCTTTGCATCGATAGCTGAAACGGGATCGACTTGATTCAGTTCTTCAGCTGATAACGATGCAGATACCCAAAGTGGGGATAGCGCAAGTAAAAGCGCTGAAATTCGAAAGTTAGTCATAGGTCCCTGCAACTTGTATATTTAAAATTGGCTCGTTAATAAAGTGTCTACTTCCTAGTTGTCAGTCACTAGTTATTAGCAATTAACACAGTACCCGTCTTTATACCGTTTTATTGCCCTCCAATCTACTCAAAAGCTAAGTTTCGGTACTTCGGATACACTTTTTACATATTTACACCGAAATAATTGAGCTATATAAGAAAATATTGTCGTTATGGTGTAGTCATTTGGTTTCCATTTGTGACTTGCTTTGACTTTTGGTGCTCAGATTTATTTGCTCTTGGAACAAGCAAGAGTGGCCTAAAGATTGGAAGGTTGACTTTACAAAGCCCGTAGTTTGGGCTCACTTGATCATACTTCCGGAGACATGATCACGTGGTTATCAATAATGATCTTTCTTTGAAGAAGAGAAAACATCTCTCATGATCATTTACAAATTCATCTTCTGCAGATTTCAGAGTATTATTCTTACTATGTCGACCTGAGTATTTTGATGTTATGCCTAAACCGTTACCCTTTCCGAACTTTGACTTGTCCCCGCTAAGCCTTACTGGCCCTCGCCCTGCGGAGATCATTACTTTGCCTTCGCATATGGATTGTCACGATCACCATTATTCGCAGGTAGTCATTGGTTTAAAAGGTCAGGCGGAATTTGAAGTGAGCGGTAAAGGTAATCTTGTCGGTCCAGGGCAAGGCTGTGTAGTCACGGCTCGCTCTGATCATGCTTTCGGTGGAGTGGTTGGTCAGTCGGATATTCTCGTACTCAACATGCCTATGCCAACCGATGATGACCCTCTGATGCTAGAGAAGATTAACCAGTTAGAATCATCCAACGTCTACTTCCAATTAGATGCGCAAATTCAAAAGCTTATCCATATGTTGGTGCAAGAGATGCAGGCCAGTCCTGATGATCTGTTGTTGAGTCGAGCTTGTAATGACACGGTGATTGCGTTGATGCAAAGACACATCTCGGCATTTGAAACCTCGATTAAAGATTCGCGTTTCGATCTTGAGTCGTTGGATCGCTACATCGAACAACACTTGGCTAATAAGATCTCAGTCGCGCAGCTTGCAGGCAGTGTGTTCTTGGGCGAAAGCCAATTCCACATGCTATTCAAAGATCAAATGGGCATTACCCCTCACCAATATGTTTTAGGAAAGCGTATCGACCGCTCTCGACACCTTATTGAACAAGGTAATTTAAGCCTTGGACAGGTTGCAGAACTGGCTGGTTTTTCCGGTCAATCCTCCTTTACTCACACCTTTTCTCGCCTTCAAGGCATGTCACCATCTCAATACAAAAAGCAAACTTCTGTTAAATAGTGAAACAAAACGGCATATTATATTAAAGTTTCATATGTGACCTTGTGTTTGTTTTGTTAATAAAGCGAGTTTTTAGCAAAAAACTCGGAGTTTTTGACAAGTAATCCTTATATACTCTAAATACACTGCAGCCATTGTAGAGATCCCGGGCTAATTCCGGGTGTGAGATTAAGGAAAACGCATGTTTACAGCTACTGATGTGTTAAAGCCAGAATTCAACGAGCAGTCGCTTGCTGATCTATGGTCGCTTATCTCACCATTATATATGGTGGATGAAACCCAATGGCTAGAGCAACTTCTGCCGCTAGCTACCCCTTCTGAGTCAGAAAAGCAGCAGATCACAGACAAAACGACATCATTGATCGAAGCTATCCGTGCGGATAAGACTTCTATCCAGATGATCGATGCATTGTTGCTTGAATACAGCTTAGATACTCAAGAGGGCATCTTGCTAATGTGTCTGGCGGAAGCCTTGATGCGTATTCCTGATTCAGCAACCGCTGATGCGCTGATTCGTGACAAATTAAGCGTTGCGGATTGGAAGTCTCACCTAAAGAATTCAGACTCAGTATTTGTTAACGCATCCACTTGGGGATTAATGCTAACAGGTAAGGTGGTTGGACTTTCATCTAAAGAGCAGAGTGCGGGTCAAGCCGTTAATCGCTTAGTGAACAAGCTTTCTGAGCCGGTGATTCGTAAAGCGATGCACCAAGCAATGAAGGTGATGGGTCACCAATTCGTTCTTGGCCGCAGCATTGCTGAAGCGCAAAAGAACGGTAAGTCTATGCGTGATAAAGGCTTTACCTACTCATACGACATGCTAGGTGAAGCGGCACTGACCACTGCTGACGCAAATAAATACTTCAAAGATTACCTAATGGCGATTGAAGCCGTAGGTCGAGACAACTATGTTTCTCCACAATCGAAGGTCTCTTCAAAATCGAGCCCTGCGCCATCGGTATCGATCAAGCTTTCTGCGCTTCACCCACGTTATGAAGTGGCGAACGAAGACCGCGTACTGACTGAACTTTGCGACACGCTAGAGCAGCTATTGCGCCGTGCAGTAGAGCTCGATGTTGCGATTACGATTGATGCGGAAGAAGCGGATCGCCTAGAGCTTTCTCTTAAATTATTCGAAAAACTGTACCGTACTGATCTTGTAAAAGGTTGGGGTAAATTTGGTCTGGTTATTCAAGCCTACTCAAAGCGTGCACTACCGGTTCTAGTATGGCTAAACCGCCTAGCGAAAGAGCAGGGTGATTTGATCCCGCTTCGCTTGGTGAAAGGCGCGTACTGGGACAGCGAAATCAAATGGTCGCAACAAGCTGGCTTTACTGATTACCCAGTTTACACTCGTAAAGAAGCTACTGACGTAGCTTACCTTGCTTGTGCGCGTTACCTATTGAGCCCAAGTGTTCGAGGCAATATCTTCCCGCAGTTTGCGAGCCACAATGCTCATACGGTTTCTGCTATTGCCGTCATGACCGACCATAAAGACTTTGAATTCCAACGCTTACACGGCATGGGTGATTCTCTGTACAACCATGCGATGGAAGCTTACCAACAGTCGGTACGTATATACGCACCGGTTGGCAGCCATAAAGATCTACTGCCATACCTAGTACGTCGCTTGCTAGAAAATGGTGCAAACAGCTCGTTTGTCCACCGCCTAGTTGATGCGCGTTGCCCTGTGGCAGAGCTGACTCAACATCCTGTCGATATGCTTCTGGCATTCGATACATTGCACAACACTAAGATTCCTCTGCCTCCAGCGGTATTCCCTGAGCGTAAGAACTCTTACGGTGTGAACATTGATATTGAAAGCGAAGCGCATCAATTTGAAGAGAAAGTAAAAAGCTTCTTAAACAACCAATGGACTGCGGGCCCTGTGATCAACGGTGAATCTCTTGCCGAAAGCATGATCAAGGCTGATCAGAACGTTGAGCAAGTGACGGCACCTTATGATCGTCGTATTCATGTGGGTCAGGTGGCTTTTGCTAACCTTGATCATGTTTCCGCAGCGATCACTGGCGCAGACGCAGCATTCGCTGATTGGAACGCAACTTCGGTTGAAACCAAAGCGGCTGCACTTGATAAGTTGGCTGACCTGATGGAAGACAACCTCGCTGAGCTGGTGGCGATTTGTCATCAAGAAGCGGGTAAGACAATTCACGATAGTGTTGATGAAGTACGTGAAGCAGTCGATTTCTGTCGTTACTACGCAAAACAAGCTGACAATCTACAAGGTTTCGAACTAAAAGGTTTTGATGGCCAAACACGAATCGCTTCTCGACAAGGTCGTGGTGTGTTCGTTTGTATCAGCCCTTGGAACTTCCCTCTAGCTATCTTCCTTGGCCAAATTACTGCAGCACTAGTGGCGGGTAATACGGTTGTGGCTAAGCCTGCCGAGCAAACAAGCTTGATTGCTGCTCGTGCGGTTGAACTGATGAATGAAGCGGGCTTCCCTGCTGGCACGATTCAGCTACTACTGGGTCGCGGTGCTGAGATCGGCAGTGCGCTCACCAGTCATGATGCGATTGCGGGCGTTGCCTTTACTGGTTCTACACCAACGGCACAGCGTATCAATGTGTCATTAGCCACTCGTAATGCTAAGCCAGTTCCGTTTATTGCGGAAACAGGCGGCCAGAATGCGATGATCGTCGACAGTACTGCACTGCCTGAACAGGTAGTTCGTGATGTGATTCGTTCAGCATTCGCTTCAGCAGGTCAGCGTTGTTCTGCACTACGTGTGCTTTACATCCAAGAAGACATTGCAGACCGCGTGGTTGGATTGATTCACGGTGCAATGGACGAGCTGAGTGTTGGCATTCCACACCTTCATAAAACCGATGTTGGCCCTGTTATCGACCAAAACGCAAAACAGAAGCTAATGGCGCACTTAGAAAACATGACCAATACCCAGAAGAAGGTGGCTCAACTTTCTCTAGGTAGTGATTGTGAACATGGTGATTTTGTTCCACCAAGTGCTTTTGAAATTGATGACATCAACTGCTTGAAAGAAGAACAGTTTGGCCCAGTGCTACACATTGTTCGCTTCAAAGCGAGTGAGCTAGCGCAAGTGGTAGACCAAATCAACCAAACGGGCTTTGGCTTAACCATGGGTATCCACAGCCGTAACGAGACAACTTACCGTTGGATCGAAAAACACGTTCGTGTGGGTAACTGCTACATCAACCGTGACCAAGTGGGCGCCGTTGTTGGTGTTCAACCATTTGGTGGTCAAGGCTTGTCAGGTACTGGCCCTAAAGCGGGTGGTCCTCACTACCTATATCGCTTTACTGATATTCATTTCTCTCAATCACAAGACAAGGCATAAGGAGCATTATCATGGTTCATCAAGTGACAGGTTTTTCTGATGCTTTGCTAGCGTGGGAACAATGGAATCTTACCGATTTTGATTACAAGAGTGCTCAGGTACTTGCGCTTAAATCAGAGATCGAAAGTCAATCTGCGCCTTTGGCGATGGTGGCGACTTATCATCTAGAGCAAGCGTCTGCACTGCTTTCTGAACATCACCTAATGGCAGGTCCTACGGGCGAAACCAATGAGCTATATGCCGCAGGTCGCGGTGTGGCTTTGGTGATTGTTGATGATTGCGAAGTGAAAGTGCCAGCGCTGCAAACTGCAATGGCTTTGATTACTGCCGCGCTATTGGCAGGTAACAGCGTTCAATTGTGCAGTGATGATGTGCAGTTCAATACGTTAGTTGCAGACGCAGCTAAGTCGGCGAACTTGCCAACTAACTTGGTGCAAGTTGCCTCGTATGACGCTGCTCAACAGTTGTTGTCTTGCGATGTACGTAGCGTGGGTTACGTAGGTAACTCGCAAACGGCACAAGCTATCAATTTACAGCTTGCTAAGCGTGACGGTGCAATCGTCGGTTTAGTAGCTGAAACGGATCTGGTGACAATGAATGTTGCTAATGATCCACACCTATCGCTGCGCTTCATTACCGAGCGTACGCGAACTATAAATATAACAGCCGTGGGCGGTAACGCGACCTTGCTCGAACTTGGAAGTGAAGCTCACTAACCTTCAGTAAAATTGGCTCTAAGTACTTTTGGTTTTTTCCATTGTTGGGTTTTCTCCATCTTTGGATTTAATTCATAGTGCCTTGGAGCCTCAATACCTAACTCAATGCACTCGCTTGCCTTACGGTGAGTGTCTTGCATTGAATTAGGCATGGAAGGCTTTCTACAAAATGAGGACTATCAAATGATAGAAAACAGTTTTGCAATAACGACGACGTTCATTGCGTATCTAATTATGATGCTAGCGATCGGTGTTATTGCTTACAAACGTACATCTAACTCAACAGACTACTTCCTAGGTGGTCGTTCGTTAGGCCCATGGCCTGCTGCACTTTCTGCTGGTGCATCAGACATGAGTGGTTGGTTGCTACTTGGCCTGCCTGGTTACGCTTACGCTGCTGGCTTTGAAGCATTTTGGCTTGCTGGTGGTCTACTTGTTGGTACTTGGGCAAACTGGTTAATCAGTGCAAAACGTCTACGTACTTACAGCATTACGACTGAATCACTGACGCTGCCTGAGTTCCTATCTCGTCGTTTCAATGATAATTCTAAGCTGATCCAAACAATTTCTGCTTTCTTTATCCTTTTATTCTTCCTTTTCTACACAAGTTCAGGCTTGGTAGCAGGTGGTAAATTGTTTGAAACGGTATTCGGCCTTGATTACACAACAGCGGTAATTATCGGTACAGTCTGTGTAGTTTCGTACACTCTGTTTGGTGGTTTCCTAGCGGTATCTTGGACTGACTTGGTTCAAGGTCTACTCATGTCTGCAGCGCTATTGATTGTACCAATCGCGGCAATGAACGGTGGCCTAGGTCAGCTTTCTAGCGACCTACACAACATCAACCCAGAGCTGCTAACGCTATGGAATGATGCGAAGGGTGAGCCACTGTCTGCTATTGCGATCATCTCACTAGCGGCATGGGGTTTGGGTTACTTCGGTCAACCACACATCCTTGCGCGTTTCAAAGCAACACGTAGTAATAAAGACCTAACAACAGCGCGCCGCATTGCCGTTATCTGGACTGCACTGTCTATGATTGGTGCAATGCTTGTGGGTCTTGTTGGTCTAATCTATGTGACGAACTCTGGCGCACCTAAGCTAGACGATGGCGAGAAGATCTTCATGCTTCTTGTGAACGCGATGTTCCACCCAGTAATCGCCGGCATCCTACTTGCTGCCATTCTAGCGGCAATCATGAGTACTGCGGATTCACAACTTCTTGTTTCTTCATCTGCAATGGCAGAAGACCTGTATAAGCAAGTTTTGAAGAAAGACGCAACGTCAGAAGAGATTGTTCGTGTCGGCCGTTTCGCGGTTATTCTAATTTCTCTTGTTGCTCTTGTTCTGGCGATGACACCAGACAGCTCAGTACTTGGCCTTGTATCTTACGCATGGGCTGGTTTTGGTGCTGCATTCGGTCCTGCAATCGTATTAAGCCTATACTGGTCTCGTATGAACCGTAACGGCGCTCTAGCGGGTATCGTGGTTGGTGGTGTTACGATTGTACTTTGGAAGCAGTTCACGGGCGGTTGGTTCGATGTTTACGAAATCGTACCGGGAATCATCCTATCGACGCTTTCTATCGTTATTGTGAGCCTAATGACTGGCGAGCCAGAAGACGAAGTGAAAAAGCAACACGCTGAGTTCAAGAAGAACCTAGTTGAGCTAGACTAATTTACATTGTAAAACATATGTGAATTAGCAAAGAACATTAGCTAAAAAGCAATTGTAAAAAGTAATTGAAAAATAAAAGTAATAGAGTCACTTCGGTGGCTCTATTTTTTTATGTGGGCACTACCTTTGTCTTATAAAAAACCAGTAGGATACAGAAGAAGCACGGCTGTTATGAGGTTTACAATGTAAATCGAAACCAAATGATAGAAGGGAAATAAATAGAAGATAAAGGCTTTTCATAGCGCTTGATGTCAAAAAATAACCGATAAAATGGCTATTTTTTGAACTTGGCGCTCACTTTTGTTATTAGCTCGGTGAATTATTACACTGAATTGGACATCATGTGTCAATTATCAGTAACCACTAAAGACCTATAGGACAAAGGTATGCCTGATCTCTATTGCAAAGGATGTAAAAAAACAACACTACATAAGTCTATAATGAAACGTTGTGAATCTGAGCCTGAGACAACCTCTGGCCGTGTGATGCAATGGACGTCAAAGCTATTTAGTGGAAACCTGTACTACGACATGGAAACTCAACACTTCTGTCGAACGTGTAACTGTCGTTGTGAAACAGGAACTGCAGTTCCCCAAGTTGGTCTGGCTTAGATTGTAGTAAGTGCTTACTAACTTAGATTTAAAAACCTCCCTGATGGAGGTTTTTTCGTTTTTTATGCCGCTTTTAGTGAAGGTTCTGCCTCGACGACATTACCATCAATCTTAACTTCCCAGCCATAGTTTGAGTATTCACTTGCGAGTGCTTGGGCAACATCTTTTGATACCGTTACGTGTGTCCATGAACCGATTCCGTAAGGTTTATATGCGAGTTCTTGCGTTTTCATAATAGAGTCATCCTTTCTCTTTGAGAATTCTATTATTCACTTTGGCCTATATCCTTTCTTTCGTTTCTGGCTCAACTTATTTGTTAATCGGGTCATTTCTATAATAATTTGTTAATAACTGGAGTTTGATTTATAAGGGTTGTTATCGCTCCGTTCGGTTTTATATTTAACGTGAATAGGAATGGTCTATTTAGTTTTCTAAATGTGTGAGCAAGGTTTTCTTCGATTGCTCTTAGTATGGAATATACTGAGCGCAATCTAGAATGTTTAAGGAATATTATGTCTCAGCATCAACTCGATCGTATCGATAAAGAGATACTAAGAATTCTGCATATGAAAGGCCGTTTGCCCGTTGTTGAACTAGCGAAACAGGTCAACCTAACAACTTCACCTTGCTCTGATAGGTTGAAGCGATTGGAAAAAGTGGGCTACATCACAGGCTATCATGCTGAGCTTTGTTCAGAAAAGTTGGGGCTCGATGTCCAAGTGTTTATCCATATTCGCCTCGATCAAACCAGTTTTTCAATTTTTGATAAATTTGCACAAGCGGTTGAAACGATGCCTGAGGTCGAAGAGTGCTATTCGCTGTCGGGGGATTTTGACACCATGATCAAGGTTCGAGTAAAAGACATGAAGGCGTACCAAGCGTTTATGGCAACGAAATTGGGTACCCTGCCAGGTGTGATTCAGACACGCAGCGAAGTGGTGATTGAAGAACACAAGAAGGGCTTTGGTGTTAACCCTGAGCTGTTGGCCACCATAAAATAGTGACCTGCTTTCGCCTTACCAAGGTTATTTACATATAAAAAATGGAAGCCAATAAGCTTCCATTTTTTGTTGAACGTCAGATAAAGAGCAATCGGATAAACTTCTCCGTCTTACAGCGTAATTGCGGCAGAGATTAAACCAATCACACCGCCGAATACCCCACCCCAAACGACCAACCAACCAAGGTGTTTTTTGATCATGGTCTGAACCATCTCTTTAACCAGTTTTGGTGTCAGTTCATTCAAGCGCTGATCGATGATCGCTTCAATGTTCTCTTTGATTTCATCCATCATCGCAGGTGATTCAAGTTCATCCTTGATGGCATTTTTTACCGAATCACTCTTGCTGATTTCGATCACAGACTCTTGCATCTTCTCCACGAATGGCGCTTTCATTGGCTGTAGTGCTTCAGTGCCGCCAACCATCGCTAGCATGCCACCAAACTGTGAGTTTTCGATAACATGCACCAGCGATTCGAATGCAGGGTTAAAGTCGATCTTCTTAATCACAGGCTCTAGGTTGAGTGACTTTCCTGTCATCTCACTACTCAGAAAACGGTCGATGTTACTTTCGGTAAAGAACTGTTCCATCATCAGTTGTTTGATGGCTGCCTTGAACTCTTCAAAGCGCGCTGGAATAACGCCAGAACCATATAGGCCGGGTACTTTCTCGAACAACATGTGAATCGCAAGCCAGTTGGTGATGGCACCAGAAAATGCGAATAAACCTGCATAAAGCAAGTATTGGTTTGCTGTCGCATAGCCGCCAGCAAGCAGTGCTAACGCAATAACGTTAGTTAAGACACTTTTGTTCATGGTTGATCTCTAAAAAGAATACTGCGCGCATTTTAAGAAAAAAACGCCAAGAAAAAAACAAAAGGATCGATGAAGTTTATAGAACCAATGAAAACAGATGAGAAAGGGGCAGAGAATAACAGGCATAAAAAAGGCTAGCCTCCCCCCGAAGTCTAGCCTTATTCCAGAACGCGCAAGCGAAGCGTCATTGCTGTTAATGTCATTATATGATTACGACATAACATTCTGCCATGTGTAATTTACCGCCAATTAACATTTTGGTGTGAATTACGCCGCACTTTTAAAATGGAATATAAATTAAGCGCTCGTTGTCTGTTCAAGATCATCACCAATAAAGCCACCAGTCTGGTGATTCCACAATTGAGCATAGATGCCATTTTGTGTAATCAGCTCTTGGTGCGTGCCTTCTTCGACGATATTACCTTGGTCGAGTACGATCAAACGGTCCATTGCTGCAATCGTCGATAAACGGTGTGCAATCGCGATAACGGTTTTGCCTTCCATTAGTTCAATCAAGCTCTCTTGAATCGCTGCTTCTACCTCAGAATCGAGAGCAGATGTTGCTTCATCTAGAACCAACAGCGGAGCATTTTTCAGAAGAACACGTGAGATAGCGACACGTTGACGCTGCCCACCAGAAAGCTTAACGCCACGTTCACCTACTTGAGCATCGTAGCCAACGTTACCAAACGGGTCAGTTAGCGTTTCGATAAACTCATGAGCGTGTGCCTGTTTAGTCGCCGCGTATACCTCTTCGTCTGATGCCTCTGGTCGACCGTAAAGAATGTTGTCTTTGATCGAACGGTGCAGCAGTGAGGTATCTTGAGTCACCATACCTATGTTGCTACGCAGAGAATCTTGAGTAACGCTCGAGATCTCTTGGTCATCAATCAGGATGCGACCACTTTCTACATCGTGGAAACGCAGCAGTAAGTTAACTAGGGTCGATTTACCTGCACCTGAACGGCCAACCAAGCCGACTTTTTCACCCGGTTTGATGTTTAGGTTTAGGTTGTTAATCACCCCCTTATTCTCACCGTAGTTAAAGCTCACGTTGTCGAAGTTGATACCGCCTTGTGGAACGTCCAAAGGCTTTGCGTCTTTCTTGTCTTCGATAGCAATGGGCTTAGACAGTGTTTTAATACCATCAATTACAGTACCTAGGTTTTCAAACAGACCGCCGATTTCCCACATGATCCATTTCGACATACCGTTAATACGCAGAGCCAAGCTGACTGCAATCGCAATCGCACCGACCGTGATTGCGTTATCTAACCATAGGTAAATAGAGATACCGGCAATGCTGAATACCAATAGATAGTTAGCAAATTCAACGCAGATGTTGAAGCCTGTAACCAAGCGCATTTGGCGATGGACTGTGTCTAGGAAGCCTTCCATCCCTTCTTCTGCGTACTCGGTTTCTCTTTTACTATGAGAGAAAAGTTTGACCGTAGCGATGTTGGTGTAGCTATCAACAATGCGTCCTGTCATCAGTGAGCGAGCATCCGCCTGTTCTGAAGACACGTCTTTCAGCTTTGGTACGAAGTGCAGTTGGATACCGACGTAAATGAACAACCAAATCAACATTGGAGCCATTAAGCGCCAATCCGATTCAGCGAGCATGAACAGCATCGCTGTAAAGTAAACCGTCACGTAAACAAACACATCGACCATTTTGGTCACGGTTTCACGTACCGCGAGCGATGTTTGCATGACTTTGGTGGCAACACGCCCGGCAAAGTCATCTTGATAGAACGACAAACTTTGCTTCAAAAGGTAGCGGTGCGCTAACCAACGAATCGACATTGGATAGTTGCCCAGCAAAGTTTGGTGAAGCAATAGCGAATAAACACTGATCAAGATTGGCATCACGACCAACAGCAGAACGCCGAGCCCCATCAGTGTCGACTCGTTGTCTGCTAAGAAAGTGTCCGGGTTGCTGGTTGATAGCCAGTCAACCAGTTGTCCCATGTAACCGAACAGCGCAACTTCGATGATCGCGATGGTCATGCTCATCAATCCGAGCAAGATCAACGGCTTTTCAAAACCTCGTGTGTAATGGCGGCAGAATGCCAGTATTCCAGTAGGAGGTTGTATCGGCTCTCCCTTTGGAAAGGCTTCAGTAAAGCCTTCAAATTTCTTGTACATAGTTTTCCCTTTATAAGCTACTGCATCTTTGATGCTAGAGCATCGTGATGTGCAGCTTTGTTTTTATAGTCTTGATTTGAATTTTTCAGTTTTAGTTTGAAATTATATAAGTGCCAACGCGTTCTTATAAGTATTAAGCCATTCGATAGATTTTTGTTTAGTTCTTATGTAAGTACTTGGTTTAAGCGACACAGAACACCTCCAAAGAGTGTCTTTCATGAAGCTAATTTTAGATTGAATTAGACAGGAAAAGTTAAGCTTATTTCAAACGTAATTGATGGTTATGCAACGGTGATAATCCTAACGTTAAATGGATTAAATTGTAATCAAAACTCGTGTGGAGTTGAAAAATGAAATGAGAATATTTATCCAGTAAATTCTTTAACGAATATGCATACAGTTGGTTCTTTCTGATGTGCTGTTATCTTGCAGTAAAAATTACCGACTAATCTAAAATTCGCAGTAATTACTTGGGATAAATATTCAAATCATTGTGATTTTCAGTGAATTTTGTCGTAACAAGTTGTTTACAATTCTGAGGTAAATAAAAGATAGGGACGGTTAAAATGTTAAACCTACACAAAAAATCACTGCATATTACTAATGTTCAAAACGCAAATTGCGTTGTTATGGTGCCGCCAAAAGAATTTAAATTTAACGAAGAAACAGCCCGTGATAACGAGTTTCAGCACAGAGTCGATCTGACTGAAGCTGAGGTAAAGTTAGAAACGATGGCCGAGTTTAAGGCTATGGTGGTTTCGCTACGTAAAGAAGGTGTGCAAGTTGTAGAGTTTGATTATCCGGAACTGGGTGTTGAAACCCCTGACGCAGTGTTCCCAAACAACTGGTTCAGTACTTGTAGTGATGGAAGCCTATTCACTTTCCCTATGGCGTGTGAAAACCGTCAAAATGAAGTTAAGCCGAATGCACTTATTGAAGCGTTGGAAGCGTCTGGTCGCATTGTTAATCACAGTGAGTCTATGGAGTCGTACGTTGCTCAAGGTTCTTATCTAGAGAGCACAGGCGTGATGGTGATCGACCATATCAACAAGACCATTTATGCTGCGCTTTCACAACGTTGTGACCGCGAAGTATTGGAAGATTACGCGAAGCGCATTGGCTATTCTCGCGTGGTCTCGTTCCAAACGGCATTACCGTCTGGTCAACCGATTTACCATACCAATGTGATGATGGCGATTGGCGATAATTTCTGCGTGATCTGTGATGAAGTGATCCCAGAGTTTGAGCGCCGCTTTGTTGTGAAGTCTCTTGCCAAAGACAAGCAAGTTATCTCTATCTCAATCGATCAGATGAATCGTTTTTGTGGCAACATCCTTCAGCTTGAAACTGTGAATGGCGACAAGGTGATCGCGATGTCTCAATCGGCTTATGATGCGTTTTCTCCAGCTCAGTTAGCTCAGCTTTCGACACACGGTAAGCTACTACCATTTAACGTGAAAACGATCGAAGACATCGGCGGTGGTTCGGTGCGATGCATGTTGGGCGAGGTGTTCTTACCAACCCGAGTGAATCGTCTGTAGCAAGTATAGAAAGTATAGCAAGCGCTCATTTCCAGCAATGGATCTTCGAATACCACTCTTATCGCAGAGTGGTATTTTTGTTTTTATCTATCACAAATAAGAGAACAAGAGCTCGATACAGGAGTCAACGCGCAAAGCTACTGAAAAAAGCTATGAAGCGTCCTTAAAAGCTCTGTGTTCAATGAACTGAGCCGACAGTGTTACGACTTCCTTAGAGTAGACCAGCGCTGTGTGGTTGAGTTTGAGGGCGTAAGTATCAGTGGCTCCTCTCAGGTTGGCGTCTTCGAGTGTTACTGTGCCATCCCCAGGATTTCTTCCCAATACAATGCGTCCTACGCCAGCGTCGTAGGTGCCAGTAATTACGCCAATCGGCACATCAATATCGTAGTCACCCAAGCCATCGCTTAAAATCATTTTGCTCGAACCAAATATAAATCCAAGCCCATGATTAGACAGTGTTTTGGCGATGGTTGCCCCATTGTGCGGAGTGCCTGCTGTAATAATGCAGGTGTCGGCGAAGTGTGGTTGGTAGAATTTAAAGTAATGACGAATCAGCAAGCCACCCAGTGAGTGACCGAAAAAATAGACCTCATCATACTCATTAAAACGAGCATTCACGAAACGATTGAGACGTTTGGCTGCAGAAGGGAAACGCAGCGAGTTGTAGGCAAACTTGTGCGTTGTAAAGCCGCGTTTTTTGAAGTTTCTATCCAGATATTGCATGATCAACGCAGGCATATATAGACCATGAATTAAAACTATATGTTTGTTTTTATTATTCATTTTTGTCCTCCGTCTGATGGTGTCTCCAGTATATTTAGTCGCAAATCTAAACTCAATAAAACTTGCGGCTAATGGGACACAAAAGACAGAGCCTTCGCTATAGAAAGAATGTGCGTTATAGACAAAGAGTGGGTTACTCTGATCTCACTCCTCCATACACATCAATCGTTAACCCAACTTGTTTGGCATAGGTATTCGGTGTTAGGCCTGTTACCTTATTGAAGCTTCACTTTTTGCTTCAGGTTCAACCAAAACCTTTATCACGCCTTTTTGTAAAATCAGGTTGTTGGGGTAGGTGATAATGTTACCCGAACTGTGTCGAAGAATAACGTGGAACATGGTGATATCGATGATCACACCGCTGATGTCTTCGTCTTTCTCCGCGACTCTTACTCTGTCGCCAATGCGATAAGGGAAGACAAAAAATATTAGTACGCTGGCTGTGAGGTTACTTAGAATGGACCATTGCGCGAATAAAGCGACACCCAGCACCGCAAATATGGATGATAAGAACAGCGAAATATCACCAAAACCCAAGTTAAGAACAATCGTAAACACAGCGATGAAGAGTAGAAACAGAACAATATTGAAACACTTAATCACGAACTGCTTTCGCTTCAATTCGACACGCTTATTTTCCGCTAATGTTTCTATCCAGTTCTTACCTAAGCGTTTGATCACCCAATACACAGTGATAAGAAGTAAACCTAAAACTACTTGTCTAAGCCACATATTGGATTGCAAAAACTCAACCATTAAATAAACCTCAATTTTTTCAAAATAATGACCTCTGCCGCTATGACTACGAGCAGCCCAACGCAAAAGAGTGGGAATGCTATTGGGTTATCTGTTCCGGGTATCCCCGCGATATTGACACCCAGTAAACCGGTGAAAAACCCAGCAGGGAGGAAAATACCTGCAATGATAGAAAATAGGTACGTATTTCTATTCATTTTTTCAGCTTGTTGCTGACTTAGGCTCGCTAAAAATACATTAATTTGTTCGATGTAAAACTCAACAGACTCGTTAATTCTCAGGATGGTATCAAGGCTGTTCTTTATATGACTGTTGTGATTACTCAATGGTGCAGGTAGGTCACTCATTAAATCTTCAAAAACGTATTTCTGTGGCTTCAAATAACGCCTTAGTCTGAGTAGCCTTGAATGTAGAGCGTTAATGGATCTTATGTCGATATTGGAGTTAGATTCTAACTCGTCAATTAATAGTTCGACGGGTGCTAGGAAGGTTGAAATACTGTGGTTGATTCCACGGATCATGCCCAACAACACATCAGGCAATGATGTGGGGCCTTGGTTTTGAATGAGATCAGACACCAGATTACTGACCGCTTTTGAAGGAACTTTACGTGTCGATATTAAAGTGCCTTTGTACCATAAGATGCGTAGGCTAAGCATGTCGTCAGGGTTAGCACCTTCGTTTAGATTAATGCCTCGCAGAATCATCAAAAAACAGTCGTGTCCAAACTGTTCGAACCGAGGGCGGGTGTCATCGGTGAGTAATGAATCGATGATGGCATTTGGAACCGTATTACTGTGGAGCCATTCTCTCAAACCGTCAGCATCTCTTTGGCAGTGATACCAAGTTGATTGCTCGAATGAGGCTGGGCTGGTGGTGTGTTCATGTGCCACACCCTCAGAAAATTGCCAGCTTGAAATTATGAAAGCGTCCATTCATTTGTCCTTAATGATATGACATTAACATTGATATTAGGCGCCATTCAGGCACGGTATTGAACTGAGCTAATCTTGGTAAGTTCAATGAGCGATGTGAGTGAGATAAAGTCTAATAAGACAGGTTGGTCTTTGGAGCACGACGGACTCTTCCATTATTGTTTCTATTAAATGTAGCTCATTGTTTCGTCGTTATAAATTAGCACTCTGGCTCCATGTTAGCGACGAAAAAAAGAAAAGACCGAGGTCTTTTCTTTTTAGGGGAAGTTGAGGAGAGCTTATTCAGGCAACTCGAGTTTTCCGATGGTTTACATAAGCAAAAACACTACCGACACGCAGCAAAAATATCTTGGCTCGCTCGGTATTCTTTAGTTTGCACGTCCATCAGGCCAAGCAAGGAGTCGAACAGGTTATCGTGAGAAAAGCTCTGCTCTTTCCCCGCCTTTCTTAAGCAGGTCTCGCTTATCCCTTTCTGCGCAGCAAAACCATCAGACATCCATAGGATCATCGGTACGTGGGTTTGTTCTTTTGGTGCCAGCGAGTAGGGCATGCCGTGAAGATACACGCCATTCTCCCCTAAAGACTCTCCGTGATCCGAGATATACATCAGTGCGACATTGTACTTGTCGGTCAGTTTCTCCAGTTTCCGAATCGCCTGTGAGAGAAAGAAATCCGTGTACAAGATGGTGTTGTCGTAGGTGTTAACCACTTGCTCTTTGGTGCAGTTTTCAATGTCTGCACGAGCGCAGTCAGGCGTAAATTTCTTATGTTCTTCTGGATAACGCTCAAAGTACGTTGGGCCGTGAGACCCCGAAATATGATAGAAAATGATGCTATCTTGTTTAAGATCTTGAGTATCTTGTTCGAAGTTCTCTAGCATGGCTGTGTCATAGCACACATCTTTATTACACAGCGGGTCGCTGTCTTTGGCGACGAGCGTCATCTCTTTGATTCGATGTGCGACCGCCTTGTCTCCCCCATCATGCTCTCGCCAGATAGAGTGAATGCCCGCGCGGTTCATCATGTCGACCACGTTATCTTGGTTGTAGGCTTTGTCGCGATCGTAGTTGCTGCGATTCATGTTCGAGAACATACATGGCACAGAAACCGCGGTGGCTGTTCCGCACGACTGAACATCAGAGAAAAATATCGGGTTGTAAGGCTTGGTATGAGCGTTGGTTTCTCTCTCATAGCCATGATATTGGTAGTTGTACACGCGTGCGGTTTCACCAAGAACAAACACTAATAATGTTGGTTTGGTTGCCGCTTTGGCTTGTGCTGTTTGCTTCGCATCTAATCCTAACTCTTGATAAGGGATGGGCTGTTTTATGTAAGTGTTATTGATATATTTAACCGTTGATGACACATACTCGGTCGGGATGATCATCTTTTTGATGTGCGAATGATTACGACCAATCGATACGTAATCTTTGTAGAAAAGCCCGGCAATAATGGCAATGACGATCAAGGAAGAGAGCAGCCCAATCGATTTCCAGACAAAGAAATCTTTCCAAGATTCTTTTTCAAGTTTGGTGAACAACAGGATGAACGATGGAATACCGCCCATGGCAAGTAACCATAAGATGGAGTGGGTACTTACATAGCTTGCTGCTTCACCACTATTGGTCTCAAACACATTCTCTATCATCCCGTAGTCGACGAATATGCCGTAATTGAACATGCTGTAGCTGACTAAGGTTGAGGTGATCAGTAATAAGATGAAAAACGGCTTGGAGAATATCGGCCAATTAAAGACTTGGAAGATAAAATTGAAGGCAGCAAGGAAGAAGAACGGGATGGATATAAGAAACGCGACACTTTCAGACTTTGATACCTGAACAATACTAAACAGTTCTAGGGAGAGAGGGATGTTGATGATAAGCAGATAATACACAGCCAACACAAAGGGCAGTTTGTTTATCGACATGTTTAAGCTTGGTAGATTCATAGGTCTTTTTTCCTGCGTATCTTATCTCTTTATTTTAGTCTCCCTATCAAGAAAGCTCTAATATCAACGCATAAAGATCGAGAAGTGATGGTGAGTGATAACCGGCTAAAGTGAAATGACTCGATAGGGTGTATAGATACAAAAATTCACTTTACTGTGCTGCCTTATCATAGGGCAGAGTAGCAAAGTGAATTTGAGTTATTTACTTACAACGTGGCCGTGAGGAGCACATTAGAAGTTGTATGAACCACCGAAGCTAACACTGTTGAACGCTAGTGTGTGGTCATCGTTTTTGAGAGAACCCTGATAGGAATAGTCATCAACACTCACCGCGTCAGCTTGTGAAATAAGGCGAAGTGTTAAGTGTTCAATCGGCGTGTATTCAACACCTACGCCAAAGTGGAAGCCAGTACCGCTGTCGTCCCCATAGTTTGCCGCTTGATTCGCGTGAAGGTCAACAGAGCTTAAACCAGCCAACACGAATGGACGAATAGTGTTGTCAAACGTATAACCGATATTCGCTGATGCAGAAATAGAGGTTGGCGAGAGTTTTTCTGCGCCATTTTTGTAATCTGCATAATCGTTGTAGCCAAGCTCTACGCCAACAATACGGTTGAATTGGTAACCACCGTATAGGTTATAACCCATACCATCTGAATCTAAATTACCGTGACCATCTGTATCGGAGTCTTGATAGACACTAAGTCCACCACCTACATACGCGCCACCATTTGTGCTTGCTGCAAAAGTTGGAAGTGAAACTAAACCGATTAAGCCGAGTGCTAATACTGATTTTTTCATGATAATACCTTGTTTACTCATCCTGTGATGTAAGTCACGGTATCGCTGACGAATGATTTATAAAACCCTCACAAATGAAACCTATTTTTTCATTGATAAAGTGACTATCTGTAGTCCTTGATTTATCAAGAGGTAAGGTCATATTTGTTGGTTATATTCTTTATAAATAAAATTCACATATTGACAAAAGGTTAAATTTGCTAAATAAAACGATGTTTTTTAAGGTTGAAGTGAGGTCGGGTTTATCTAACTAATGGAAAATAAAACATAACAAACATTGTATTTATTCTATTGTAGTATTTGTTGCGGTGTTTGTTGAAAGCAAAGCAGTACGCTGATTCTAATCATGACAAGGAGAGTTGGATGTTAAACCGAGCAAACACAGGTTTGGTGGTTGTGGACTTGGATGAGGCTTTGAGTGGGATGAGATATTGCATGTTTGCATTTTAGGAGGAATAAACGGGGAGATGTTAGCACCAGCCCCCGTATTTACAGTCAATATGACGGTATTCTATGCTCAGTCCTTGAGCACCAGCGAAAGTATTGAATGTCAGGTAGAAGCTTCCAAGACCAAACTTTTGGTGTCGTCAGTTGGTTCGTGGACAAATAACGACGAGTTAAGCTTTGCAGTAAACGCGTGCTTCTCGTGGTGTATAAATACCAAAAGTCACGGCTGCTAGTAAACCATTCACGAATGTCTCTTGAACTTCAACTTTAGCAACGTTGTCGATACCGTTACATACTTTAGCTGCATCAATTTGCTTTTTCTGCGCTAGACCGTTGATGAAAAAGTGGTGTGACTTTTCAGTTGTTGGTGTTGTTGCTTCGCTCTCTTGAGGGGCCATTACGAAAGTTTGTTGAGCGCAACCTGTTGCTACTAGCGATAGTGCCGCGATGATCAGTAGTTTTTTCATGTGTTTCTCCAGAGATAAAATTCAGCTCACGTCAGTAAGGGTGAACGAGTGTTGTATGGTTTGAAGGGGATATGTGGTCCCCTCCAGCTGATGTTGAACATTATTCCAGAGATGATTGGTCGTTACTGTATGAGTTTGTCAGTCGAATCGTTACACAGTGGAAAGGCTATAGTGAATACGGCGCCCTTTAAAGTATTGCTTTGTGCGACTTGTACTGTTGCACCGTGTTGAACACAGATCTTCTTGACGATAGAAAGCCCTAGACCATGGCCACTCTTGGCTTTGTTACGCGCTTTATCTCCAACATAAAAAGGTTCGAATAGGCGAGAACGGTGCTCTTTTGCTACGCCGTCACCGTCGTCATGCACGGCGATTTGTAGCATATCGTGGTGCACGCTTGCTTCTATCGAAATTTGTGAACGTGCGAATTTCATCGCGTTACGTACTAGGTTATCTAACGCGCGATTGAGCAGCGTATCATCTGCTAATATCAAATGAGGTTGTTCTGGTAGTGATAGATCAATGTTAAACTCAGTCTCTTTGTTCCAACGGCTCATTGCATGATCGAGAAAGTCTCTTATCTCTAATGGCTGTTGCAAGTTCTCTAGATCACAACTGTCGAGTTTTGCGTAATATAGTAACTCATCGACCATTTTTTCCATCTCTTCTGTGTCTTCAACAATGCTCTCGATAGTATCTTGCTGCCCCTCGTTGAGTGGCGTGTCTTTGAGCATTTCAGCCTGCCATTGAATTCTAAATATCGGAGTTCGCAGTTCATGAGCTACCGCATTGGTAAGTGAACGATTACTCTCGATTAAGCTATGGATTCGGTCGGCCATCAGATTAAAGGATTTATTCAGAGTTCCAATTGCACTGCCGCCTGATGTTTCAGCTCGCGAAGAGAGGTCGCCTTCAGAGAAGCGTAATGTGGCATTTTCAAGCTTCTTAACTCTGCGGAAAATAATCAACAGATGACCCAGGCCATATACGATGAAGCTCGCGATAAAGAATACCCAAATGAGGTCATCTTCGAGCTCTATTTTTTGTCGAACGAGCGTGTCGTCGTTGGGCAGGTAATGATAGATGTTTTTACTGTTAGCTAAGCGAAACCATAACTCCCGATAGTCGTCGTGAAAAATAAATACGTTGGGGTTAGCAGTAAAGAACTCAGAAACTGGAGTCGGTACTTCATCATTCGATTTGAATGTGACGAGGGTATAGCGGGAGGTGTCAACAAACTGATTTATGGCTTGATGAGCGGCTTCGAGGCCCTGATTATTCGCTATGTTTTCTAGGAGCTGTTGGTGGGCCGTTGCTTCGTAATCTTGCAATATATATTCATAGTCGGTATTGAGCTGATAGACACAAATTTCGTAGGCGAGAAGACCAACAATAAAGCAAGTTAACAGCCCTAGTAGGGACTCCAAATAGATACGTCGCATAATCGCTCTCTTTCATTGCGCCCGTACTGAGCGCGGTTAATGCCATGCGGTCGAAACAAATAAGTAACCTTTTCCGCGAATGGTTTGAATTTTCTCTGCTGGTGCTTTGTCGTCACCAAGTATTTTTCGCAAACGTACTACTTTGTTGTCAATCGTCCGGTCGATCCCGTCGTACTCGATCCCACGCAGCGTTTGAGTTAAGTAATCACGTGACAGCGGGGTATCAGGGTTGGATGCTAACAGCCAAAGTAGGTCAAATTCACTGTCTGTCAGTGATAAAACTACATCTGAAAGCTCGCACTTTTTATAGGTGTTTTTCAGCGTAAGTTGACCAAACTGAAGGCTACTTGAATCATCAACCAGAGGTGTATTGGTTTCTTGACGGCGTAATAGCGAGCGGACCCTTGCCAGTAGAACTCTTGGTTTGATTGGCTTGGTGACATAGTCATCAGCACCTGTCTCTAAACCTGCAACGTGATCAAAATCATCATCGCTGGCGGTGAGCATTAAAATTTTACCCTTAAAGAGCGTACGAGTCTGTCGGCAAATTGTCAGCCCATCGGTTACAGGAAGCATTAAATCCAACAACACGATATCAGGTTGATCGTCAAGGATGGTTTGCACAGCATCACTGCCATCGTCTAACGCGGTGACCTCAAAGTCTTGTGCTACAAAGTAATCCTTTAGCATTTGCTGAAGTTTTAAATCGTCTTCAACGATGATCATTTTAGGTTTTGTCATTCCGTTATCAGCCTTGTTGTGCGTTTAATTTATTGAAATTACGTGAGTGCGTTTAATTTTGGCAGCTCCTACTGTTGCATATTCATCACAAATGCGTCACGAAGAAATTCCTGATGTGAATGATTAAACACTTTCCATGCTAGTTCAATGCCGATTTGTAATTTTTGCTTGGGTTTTTCAGTAGGTTAGAGGTGGTGTTTTAGTCTGTTAGCGAAGAAGGCCGGAAATGAGAGCTCTAATGTCGAGTTTTTAGTTTAATAACAGAAGAGCCAGCCATGAAGCATCTTTTTAAAGAGGTTTCATGGCTGGTTGGAACTTAATTGGATTTTAACTCAAAAATTAAGGCCTACGGTTTGAACCTAAGCATGCGTATTTATGAGTTCCGAGTTATGATTTTTGGCAAACAGAACAAAATCGTCTAGTGGCATTGGTTTTGCGAAATAGAAGCCTTGTACTTCGTGACACCCTGCTCGGCCTAAAAATTCAAGTTGCTCTTTTTCTTCAATGCCTTCAGCAAGTACATTGAGTGAGAGTTCGGTTGCTAGCTTACAAATCATGCTCAAGATAGCTTGGTCATCGGTGTTGCTAAGTAAGTCCTTTACAAACTCTCGATCTATTTTCAGTCGATCTATAGGGAGTAGCTTCAAATAGCTAAGAGATGAATAACCAGTACCGAAATCATCTAACGCTATTTCAATGTTTAACTTCTTTAAGTCATTCAATACAGCCACGACCTTCGACACATCACCCAACATGGCACTTTCTGTTACTTCTAATTCCAGTAAACTCGGAGAAAGGCCAGTTTTTTCTAAGGTTAGTTGTGTCAGATCTAAAATGTTCTGTTCCGAAAACTGAATGCTCGAAATATTAACGGCAACCTTTACACCTGCAAGCGCTTTATGATTCTGCCACTGTTGGCAATCAGTGGTAGCTTGTTCGAAAATATGAGCCCCCATTGGAATGATTAAATGGGATTGCTCTGCCAGTTCTATAAAAAGGTCAGGCCTTACGAGGTCTCCATTTGGCTTTTTCCAACGCATGAGCGCTTCGGCACCAATGATACGATTGGTCTTTAAGCAAAATTGAGGTTGGTAATAAGGAATAAATTCTCTGTTTTCAATCGCATTGTTTATCTCTTTGATTAACGTTATACGTCGCAACGCAGCATTTGACAGTTCAGGTTGATGCTTAACCGTAATGTCATCGCCTTTTTCCTTGGATACATATAGAGCGATGTTCGCTTGAATGAGCATTTCAGAACTGCTTTGTGCGCCATTTGAACTGCAGGTTGCACCAAGGTTAGCCACTAGTTTTATCTTGTTCTCATCAATGATAATTTCATTTGAAACCACATCAATCAACATAGCAAAAAAAGCATCAGAACCTTGATCGCCATTGTGTTCTTTCGCAGGCACTGCGATACAGAACTTATTTTCATCCAATCGAGCTAGGTTAAAATCAACCATGGTTGCGCATGCGGATAAGCGGTTGGCTAGATGAAGCAAGATTGTGTCCCCAGCTTTATAGCCGAGTGTATTGTTGATATCTCTAAAACGCTTAATATCAATGATTAACACGGTGATGCGTTCATTTTTTTCTTTGTGTTTATTAAGCAACTCATCAAGCGAACGCAAAAACCCAAGACGGTTCGGCAACTTAGTGAGCGAATCATAGTAAGCCAGTGTTTCGATTTCTTTTGTTAATGCTCTGCGTTGCTGTTCTTTATCATAAAGGCTAGAAAAAGCACTTTGTAGTTCTGTTATCTCGTAATATTTTGCTGGTGGTAAAGACGCACTTTCTTCTTTGCCTTGTGCCAATAAACTAAGAGAGCGAGTGATGTTTTTTAACGGAGTCGATACTCGACGAGCGATGGCAAAGTTAATAAACATCACCGTCATAAAGCTGATTATGCTAATAGACATCAAAGATTGATTGATCATCTTTCCATATGTTAGCCATTCATCTACAACTGTATTTACCTCGAGAATCCCTCGTACATCGTTGAGTTCCCAATCGTGTTTAGGCGAGTCGGGGTGGCTATTGTGGCAGTTTACACAAGTTTGGTCATTGAGGCGGTCTGCCCGAGCGACGCGTACTCGGGTTCTGTCTTGCTCTTGTACAAACTCGACGTAGAACTCATCTGGTTTCTTGTTAATCGCTACCCACGCCCGTTGTTGAAATTCGTCAAAAAGCCTACCTTGACGGTTTTTAAAAGGATAAGGGCTGGTAAACGAGGTCGTGATGGTGAGATCTTTATCAGATTTATCAAGCATTTCGATTAAGAAGGTAGCAGGAACCGGAATAGTGTTCTCTAAGGATTGGTGCTGGGCTGTTGCCACGAGTTCTTGACTATCAACAACTTTCTGTATGACATTTGATGAGTAATAGTTACGAATACTATGAAATGTAGTCACGTAGTTCTTTGCATTTTCAACCGACACTTTTTGAACGAAATCTTCAAGGATAACGGTCGATATTAAAGAGAATAGTAAAAT
>NZ_JBFRSN010000197.1:0-376 GCF_041473595.1 Vibrio sp. 10N.222.46.A1 | reverse complement strand
CTTAATCCTTATTCGTTACGTCTTTTTAGAGAGCGCCTATCTATTTATTTTGTCCAAATAGAACTCTACGCTGTCTGCGTAATCAGATGTGATTTCGTGCATCATATAAGTCGTTGAATTACTTATGTGATAGTAGCCCACATAACGTTTTTCATCAGAGACAATTGTACCTAACACTACCACATTGTCTTGATTAGTCTCCTTGAGCTTTAGGTCAACATAACTTTCATCTATATTGTATAGTTGCGCTGCTACTGAGTTAAACATCAAAAGATTACTAAGCATCGCTAATTCAAGCACTAACTCTGGATTGTGTTCTCCTTGCCCGATTAACGAATGATTTATATTTAATCTTATTGCTAAAGCATTATTCGAC
>NZ_JBFRSN010000196.1:0-357 GCF_041473595.1 Vibrio sp. 10N.222.46.A1 | reverse complement strand
GATAGCAATCTTATCAAATAGTTAGCTGTTTTTCGTTTCTTTCGTCGTCACATCTACTCTGATTTCGCTAATGCCATTATTCATATTATCGATGCCTTTTCAGCTAGGTGGGTCGGCTCATTCCGAAACATGCCATGTATTGGTCTTACTTTTTTATCGCTAAAGGTGACTGTGTCGTCGGTGAGGTACTAGCGTCATGTACTCGTTGATTGAGTGTTCTGGCCCAATAATGTGCACCACCACACGCTTCAACGCCTATACGCATGAGTGGCATATTTGCTATTGTAGTCAGTAGTTTAGAGCGAGTTACCGACTTATGAAGTATGACCTTACCATTTTGGTCTACGGCATGAAGAC
>NZ_JBFRSN010000195.1:0-656 GCF_041473595.1 Vibrio sp. 10N.222.46.A1 | reverse complement strand
TATCGTAGCAAACGTGTTATGCAGGCGTTAGCTTAAAGGGACGTGAAGCTATGGATGTTATTTCAATAATCATTGTCGTTTTATGCGCAACATTTGTGTTTCCTGCCTTGTTTGGTTTGTTCGAATTGAAAACTTCAAAGCTCAAAGCAATCATCGAGGTTGAGGGTAATCAAATAACGATCCGCAAGCTGGCTGTGGAACGATTCCTTAGCTTAAAAGGCAGCACGATATGTACTACTAGCATTGTCCGTATTCAGTTTGTGAAAGACCCGATTGGAGGGACGTGCGTAACTCTGTTTAATGAATCCGATGGAGCTTTGGACTTTTGGGTTCCAGAGCACTTAATTAAAGGTGTTAAAAGTGAACTTGTGAGTGCTTGCCCGTATGCACAATTCGTTGAAATTTAAGCTAACTAATAAGGATTGAGGTGTTGCGTAGCCAACACTAAATCCCAAGTGTTGAATAAGCCCGAAGCCACTTTATTAAGTAAATTGCGTAATTTAGTTTGAAGGACACATCGCTTTGAGGTTTTTCTCAAGGCAAGCGAGGCCAAGATAAGGTTGCGATAGCAATCTTATTAACCAGTTAGCTATTTTTCGTTTCTTTCGTCGTTACACCTCCTCTATTTTGGTTGATGCCATTCTCCTTATTATCAA
>NZ_JBFRSN010000194.1:0-2323 GCF_041473595.1 Vibrio sp. 10N.222.46.A1 | reverse complement strand
AGCCAACACTAAATCCCAAGTGTTGAACAAGCCCGAAGCCACTTTATTAAGTAAATTGTACGATTGAACTTGAAGGGCACATCGCTTTGAGGCTTTTCTCAAGGCGAGCGAGGTCAAGATAAGGTTGCGATAGCAATCTTATCAACCAGTTAGCTGTTTTTCGTTTCTTTCGTCGTCACATCTCCTCTGATTTCGTCAATGCCATTCTCCTTATTATCAATGCCTTTCGGCTACGTGGGTCGGCTTACTCCAACGCACCGCGATAGAGGTATCGCGACAAATAGCTCAGTGCAGAAGTGAGTGCAAGTTTCGTTGTCGGCTTTGAGTATGCAGGCGTTATAGCTCAGGTCAGATTCACCTTTCGAAAGGTCATAACTACGTTAATCACGTATAGTTTTGCCATGTGTACGTCACTTGCGTATACTCTGAGTATGAAAAGTGTATTTGTCGAATCGACCATATTTGAAAAGTACCGTAATGAATATCTCAGCGATGATGAGTTTAGGCTTTTTCAAGCTGAGTTAATGTCTAACCCAAAACAGGGGGACGTGATTCAAGGTACAGGTGGTTTGCGAAAGATTCGAGTTGCAAGTAAAGGTAAGGGCAAGCGTGGCGGCTCTCGTGTTATCTATTACTTCCTCGATGAAAAGCGTCGTTTCTACTTGCTGACAATTTATGGCAAGAATGAAATGTCCGATTTAACTGCAGATCAAAAGAAACAATTAAAGGCTTTTATGGAGGCGTGGCGTAATGAGCAATCGTGACCTATTTGCAGAGTTAAGTACTGCTCTTGTTGAGGCTAAAGAGCATTCAGAGGGTAAACTCACTCTTAAAACTCATCAAGTTAACGATATCAGTGAGTTAGATATTTCACCTAATGAAATCGTGAGTATCCGTGAACAGTTTAATATGTCGCGTGGTGTGTTTGCGCGTTTACTGCATACATCATCCCGAACATTAGAAAACTGGGAACAAGGGCGTAGCGCACCAAATGGACAAGCTGTGACCCTTCTAAAATTGGTTCAGCGTCATCCGGAAACTCTTTCGCACATCGCTGAGCTATAACAAATAAGGGCTAGGGTGTTGCGCAGTCAACACTAAATCCCGAGTGTTCAACAAGCCCGAAGCGACTTTATTAATTAAATTGTACTATTGCATTTGAAGGGCACATCGCTTTGAGGCTTTTCACAAGACGATCGAGGCCAAGGTAAGGTCGCGATAGCAATCTTATTAACCAGTTAGCTGTTCTTCGTTTCTTTCGTCGTCACATCTTCTGTTGTTTCGCCTGTACAATTCTCCATATACCGTTCCTGCGCAGAAATTGCCAAATTTGATCAGTTCTATTCTTCGATGAGTAACATCCAAACCAAGGTTGTGGTGCTAGTTCCCATTTTTCTCTATGTGACGAAAAGTCTTTAGCTCTCTATTTTTTGTGTATGCGTTTTGTAAAGGCTGTAGTGTGGTAAAGAGCTTTTATCTATCGTTGCGTAAGACATTATCTAGCCAGGATAGTTTGAAGAGCTGTGTTCTTACTGTGTCTGATAACTGCACAATCGATAACGTGTAAATAATATTATACAGGGTGTTTTAAATATAAAACACAAAATAAATTGCGTTTTTTTTTAATTAGTGATTGAAACTGTGGTTTTTACTAGTTAAGTTACAGGGAACAAGAAGATAAATGCTGATGGAAAATGACGTGAGATAACGTGCATTCAGCCTCAAGGATAGAAAATAGGAAGAAGTAAGCAATGTTCCAGACTGATGATGTAAGAATTAACAAAGTAAAAGAGTTATTACCCCCTGTTGCTGTTTTAGAAAAGTTTCCAGCGACAGAAATTGCTTCTTCTACAACCTTTGAAAGCCGCAAAGCGATCCACAATATTTTAGAAGATAGCGATGATCGCTTACTTGTTATTGTTGGCCCATGTTCTATTCATGATACAGAAGCTGCGCTTGAGTACGGTAAACGTTTGAAAGTGCTACGCGACGAACTAGGCGATAACCTTGAAATCGTAATGCGTGTTTACTTTGAAAAACCACGTACCACTGTTGGCTGGAAAGGCCTAATCAATGACCCGTACATGAACGACACGTTCAAACTAAATGACGGTCTTCGTCTAGGACGTAAGTTACTACTTGACCTAACTGATATGGGAATGCCTACGGCGAGTGAATTCTTAGATATGATTACGCCGCAATACGTTGCTGACCTAATCAGCTGGGGCGCAATTGGCGCACGTACGACAGAATCTCAAGTTCACCGTGAACTGGCTTCAGGCCTATCTTGCCCAGTTGGCTTCAAGAATGGTACGGATGGCAA
>NZ_JBFRSN010000193.1:0-2002 GCF_041473595.1 Vibrio sp. 10N.222.46.A1 | reverse complement strand
TTGTTGCGTAATTCAATGGAACTAAATCAAGAACCTACGATATGAGCAGCTACGTCCACTCTCTCTCGTAGCTCTATGTCTAAACCTCGTTACAAAACAACCAACAGGAAGCAATACAACCAATCGCTCATTAACCGTGGCTCTCTGACTTTTTGGATTGATGAAGAGGCAATAAGCGGTTGGGCGCAAAGCAAACAGAATAAGCGCGGTAGGCCACGTCGATTCAGTGATTTAGCTATCACGACAGCACTCATGAAAAGTCAAAAAACACGAGACGGATGGCAAGCGTAGAGTCTGGCGATGGCGCGTACGACACGAGAGTGTGCCACGCTGCTATTAAGATTAAGCGAGCCGTTGCGCTTATTCCCCCAAGAGAAGGAGCAGCCTTCTGGGAGCGTGGTCACCCTCGAAATCTCGCCGTGGGTTGCCAGAAGTTATACGGCTCAAATAAGTATTTGAAAGAGCGGTATGGATACCACAGACGTTCACTATCAGAAACAGTGATGTATCGAGTAAAACAGTTGTTAGGAGGGCGATTGAGCTTAAGAAATTACAATTCACAGGTGGGTGAAACTTACGCGATGATAAAACCGTTGAACAAGCTTACTGGGTTAGGTATGCCTGAAACTTGTCGTATTGACTAAAAAGCATGAGAAACGGGGAGACTCTGTTTCTAAACTGAATTACGCAACAAAGCCAATAATTATTGCGAAGGTGTAAATAATTTCTTGGCTTAATTAAAATTGATTTACGCTAGAAAGGCATTGTGTCATTAACGCACTATAACTAAATATCTTGATATAACTACTCTAAGTGGCAAAGGGTAGAGCACACATATGAATAATTTAATAAAGCACCGCACGGTTTTCATCACCGTTTGATTTGGATTTACATGGCTCGCACCACGTATAAAGGATTTTGATATTTCTTTGTTGCGTAAATCAGTTGAACTAAGTTATCGGGACCGATTAAGAGAAACGGATGTGCTATTTGGAGAAATAGTACATCACAGCGCTGAAGTGATGACTAAGGTGAGGTCTCAAAAAAGTGAGGTAAGGACGATATCTGTTTTTATTCCTACTGGAAAATACGACAAGTGTTTGCCTTACTTATAGACGTATATACATTAACTTAGAAACTGGCTTGACTGATTTGGGGCTAACTCTAACAAGTTAGAGCTTAATCGAGCGCTTGAGACCATTAATGCTCGTTTTGAAAAAGGGACGCTGACCTTTGGCTCTCAAAAGGGAGTTACAGTGAGCAAGGTGGCAGTATCGATATACCCATTCTAGTGACTTACTGACGGGTAAATGTATTTAAATAATCCTCATTCTTGGCTTCTTATCTCTTAGCTTATTGCTTCTTAGTTTTTTACGTGGGGTGAGAAATAATGAGGTGCTCTTTCCTTAGGCGTGATCCTTCGGGCAAGGCTTTCTCTTGGAGCTTTCATCTATGGCCTAGATTGGCATCACCCTAGTGAGCCACTGCGTGCCGCACCAGAAGGTGCTTCTCTACAAGCTCCTATCGTACAACCCTAAACGCCTGCGCCTCGTCAGTCTTCCTCGTTGCTGTTCGTCGTACCTCCTCACTCATTTCACTGACCTCCATTAAGTTCGAGTAAGGGCTTGTTGCCTTATGTGCCGATTTCCCTTTCGACTTGCATCATTTGATGGGGCTCGCAGGCTGTTTACCGTGCTCGCTCAGAGCCCCAATAACAAGGGTATATGAACGCTTCGCGCCCTTGTTATTGAGAACCATGAGCGCTTGCCGGACAGCCAAGCGGCTCCATAAAAGTGATACTCAAACAAAAAGGAAACTCCTCATGGCACAACGAAACTCAAGCCCAACTCTCTCTAAATCGATGTTCAGCGACCAGCGTTTCGCCGCTGGGCACGAAAGCTCACCAAAAAATGATATCTCCTGTCGGGTCGTTGAACGTGCAGTTCGTTCGACTGTTTCAGCGACGGTTTCAAAAGGACTTATCTGGGTGAATTCAACGGAC
>NZ_JBFRSN010000192.1:0-4141 GCF_041473595.1 Vibrio sp. 10N.222.46.A1 | reverse complement strand
ACTAAAAGAAGATCCAAACATGGTCATCATGTGGGCTGGCTACGGCTTCGCAAAAGATTACAACAAAGCACGCGGCCACTTTTATGCCATTGACGATGTAAGACAAACACTTCGTACTGGCGGCCCAACGGACGAAAGCTCTGGTCCAATGCCAATGGCGTGTTGGAGTTGTAAGAGCCCAGATGTCGCTCGTGTTATCGAAGAGCGTGGTGAAGATGGTTATTTTGAAGGTAAATGGGCGCGTCTTGGCAACGAGATCATTAACCCTATTGGCTGTTCAGACTGTCACGATACCCAAAGCGAAGGCTTTAAGAATGGTGAGCCAGCATTGAAGGTGACTCGTCCTTACGTTGAACGAGCATTTGAAACGATTGGTAAAAAGTTTGATGAACAAAGTCGTTTAGACCAACAAGCTTCTGTTTGTGCTCAGTGCCACGTGGAATACTACTTCACAGGGCCAACCAAAGGTGTGAAATTCCCTTGGGACCAAGGTACAACCGTTGGCGACATGGAACGCTACTATGATGCAATCAACTTTAAAGATTGGACGCATAAAGTATCGAAAGCACCCATGCTGAAAGCGCAACACCCAGGTTTCGAAACATGGCGCGAAGGTATTCACGGCAAAAACAAAGTTGTTTGTGCTGACTGTCATATGCCGAAAGTGACCAAAGAAGATGGCACCGTTTATACCGACCATAAAGTGGGTAACCCATTCGACCGCTTCGAAGATACGTGTGCAAACTGTCACACTCAATCGAAAGAAACTATGCGTAACATCGTTTCAAGCCGTAAAGCGCAAGTACTAAACATGAAGCTGACTGCTGAGAAACAAATCGTTGCTGCTCACTTTGAAGCAGGCGCAGCATGGGAAGCGGGTGCGACAGAGCAAGAGATGGAACCTATCTTACTCGATATCCGTCACGCTCAATGGCGTTGGGACTACGCTATCGCGTCTCACGGTATTCACATGCACGCACCTGAAATCGCTCTAGAAGTGCTAGGTACTGCCGTTGACCGCGCCGCGGATGCTCGTACTAAGATTGTTCGTCTACTGGCGAAGAAAGGCATCACCGATCCAATCGAGATTCCAGATATCTCGACAAAAGAAGCGGCTCAAAAAGCGCTTGGAATGGACATGGATAAGATGAACGCAGAGAAACAGCACTTCTTAGACACGGTTGTTCCTAAATGGGAAGAGCAAGCTGAAAAGCGTGAAGCCAACTACGAATACTAGTTTCTTCCATTAGACCATTAAGTAAAAACCAGTCACACTATTGTTGTGTGGCTGGTTTTTTAGGTTTTAGGGGAATACAGATCAATATCGAATCCCCGATCCACTCGCCAATTCAAGGAATAAACAATGAAAATCTTACTTTCGCTTTCGGCATTATGTATTGCACTACTCAGTTCAAGCGTTCACGCATCTGAGCGTGCTGAGACAGGGTGGGAATTAATAGAGAAAGGTGCATTAGTGGTTGATGTCAGAACACCTGCAGAGTTCGAACAAGGGCATCTAGACAACGCCATCAACTACCCTCTTTCTGAAGTGGCTACTCACTTTGCTAAGATAGATAAAGACCAACCCATCGTGTTGTACTGCCGCAGTGGCAATCGTTCAGGGCAAGCTTATCAATTCTTGCGCGCTCAAGGGTTTACTCAAATCCACAATGCTGGTGGCTTAATCGAAATGCAGGAAAACCAATAGTCTTCGAAATGAGATCTTAAGTAAGATCGCCTCTTTAGCAATTAGCCAAGCTTAACGGATCATCTGTTTGGCTTGGTTGATCGAATGGATAATAGAGACACGATCAATGCCCTTCTGATTGGAATCTAAGATTTGAGTCCACGCATCGATCGCTTGTTGATAGCGCATGCTGATGAAGTGATCGGTCGCAATCAACATCAATGCCGTACGATCATTGGGATCAAGCTGCATGGAGTGCTCCAACAACGCATTAACATCATCACTCATCGCTTGAGAGCTAAGATAATAAAGTGCTGTTGCTTTGGCAGCATAGAGGCCAGAAGGCGCTTGAGGATCTAAGCGAATCGCATAATCGTAGCAAGTGAATGCCGCATCAAACTCCGCTTTCTGCATGTACACACCACCAAGCTTAAACCACAAGTCGGATTGATTCGGGTCTTGCTCAAGGCTTTGCTGAAGCTCATCTTCGAAATCTGTTGCCGTGTAGTTATTGCTATCATCCAAAGGAAGTTGAGGTAACTCTTGTTTCAGTTGAGACCAGACCAGCACGCTCAAAGCCACCGCTGTAAGAGAAATCACCACATTGCCTTTTAGATGGCTGCCATTGTTGCTCGCGGCAATAACGACCGCGATCAAAAACAGACTCATTAGTACCAACGCAACCAACAACCAGATATCCATTCCACATCCCTTTTATTTAGATCTATCTCTACTCTATCGTTTTCGCACTGTCTCGTTATTGATCAAAGTTTAGCGTTCGAGATTTAGTATCAAACTTTTGCATAAAAGCGACGGGTTAAGGTTGGTGCTAAAACCTAAGCCATAAGCCAAATGAGAAGAGAAGAGAAGAGAAGAGAAAAAGAGTGAAATGACAGGCAATAAAAAACCGAGCACTTAGGCTCGGTTTTTTCATTGGTAAGCTTAATTACTTAACGTAATCGAGATTACTCAGTGTCTTGCTCGCTATCACTTTCAGAGTCAGAAGCATCAGATGCTTGCTCTTCACTTGATTCAGAAACAACAGCCGTTTCAGCGTTTACTGCGTCAGCATTTGCTTCTTCAGTTTCTTCGCCTTCAACAATCTCAGCTTCTTCTACTTCGTCGATACGTTGTAGACCTACAACATTCTCGTCTTCAGCAGTACGAATCAGTGTTACACCTTGAGTGTTACGACCAACTTGGCTTACTTCCGCTACGCGAGTACGTACTAGTGTACCTGCGTCGGTGATCATCATCATTTCATCGCCTTCTTCAACCTGAACAGCACCAACTACTGGGCCATTACGATCAGAGACTTTGATAGATACTACACCTTGCGTTGCACGGCCTTTCGTTGGGTATTCAGCCAGCTCAGTACGCTTACCGTAACCGTTTTGAGTCACAGTTAGGATATCGCCTTCGTTTGAAGGAACAATCAGTGAAACCACTTGATCGTCTTCTGGAAGCTTCATACCACGAACACCAGAGGCAGTACGACCCATTGGACGTACTTTGTCCTCGTTAAAGCGAACAACTTTGCCCGACTTCGAGAACAGCATGATGTCGCTATTACCGTCAGTAATATCAACGCCAATCAGTGAATCATCGTCACGTAAGTTAACTGCGATTAGGCCGTTAGCACGTACGTTTGCGAATTGATCCAGTGATGTCTTCTTAACGGTACCGTCGCCTGTTGCCATGAAGATGAATTTCTCGTTAGAGAACTCAGAAACAGGCAGGATAGCCGTAATACGCTCACCTTCTTCTAGAGGAAGAATGTTAACGATAGGCTTACCACGAGCCGTGCGGCTTGCTTGAGGCAGTTGGTAAACTTTCAAGCGGTACGTTTTACCACGAGTAGAGAAACATAAGATGTTATCGTGAGTATTAGCAACAAGCAGACGCTCAATGTAATCCTCATCTTTCATCTTAGTTGCACTCTTACCTTTACCACCACGACGCTGAGCTTCGTAGTCGCTTAGGATTTGGTACTTAACGTAACCTGCGTTAGAAAGCGTTACTACCACGTCTTCTTGAGCAATTAGCTCTTCCATGTCGATGTCATGAACCGCTGCTGTGATTTCTGTACGACGTTCGTCGCCATAGATATCACGTACCGCTTCAAGTTCTTCACGGATCACTTCCATCAAACGCTCAGTGCTTGCAAGGATATGCATTAGCTCAGCGATCTCTTCTAGAAGTGCTTTGTATTCGTCTAGAATCTTCTCGTGCTCAAGGCCAGTTAGGCGGTGAAGACGAAGTTCTAGAATAGCTTGCGCTTGAGTTTCCGTTAGGAAGTATTGACCATCACGGATACCGTATTGGTCTTCAAGCCAATCTGGACGAGCTGCATCAGTACCAGCACGTTCAAGCATTGATGCAACGTTACCAAGATCCCAACCACGAGATACTAGACCAACTTTAGCTTCTGCTGGTGTTGGTGCGTTCTTGATC
>NZ_JBFRSN010000191.1:0-3672 GCF_041473595.1 Vibrio sp. 10N.222.46.A1 | reverse complement strand
GTATTGACCAATACGGTGAGAGCATATCTTAACCGATGACTTCGATATCAATATCTCTTGGACGCGCAACAACCTTAACCGTGGCTTCTTCCCTACTGAAGGTAACCACCAACGTGCTTTCGCGAAAATAACCGTACCAGGCTCGGATGCGAAATACTTCAAAGCGCAATACGATGTAAAACATTACATTCCGTTGACTAAAAAGCATGAGTTCACACTATTGATGCGTGGTCGATTAGGCTATGGTAACGGTTATGGTCAAACGGATGGTAATGATAACTTGTTCCCATTCTACGAAAACTACTACGCGGGTGGTTTTACAACACTACGTGGTTTTGGTTCGAACTCAGCTGGTCCAAAAGCTGTTTACGGAAATAGCACGGGCAACAACCCGACGTACAATTCTGCAACCGATGATTCGGTTGGTGGTAATGCGGTTGCTTTGGCTAGCGTAGAGTTAATCGTACCAACACCGTTTGCTTCTGATGAAGCGCGCAGTCAGATTCGAACTAGCGTGTTCTTCGATATGGCAAGTGTATGGGATACCGAATTCGTAGACCGTGGCGTACCTAATAGCGGTCAACAGTACTACTACGATTACTCTGACCCAACAAATTACCGTTCATCTTATGGTGCCGCTCTTCAGTGGATGTCACCGATGGGACCATTGGTTTTCTCTCTAGCGAAACCAATTAAAATCTACGAAGGCGATGACGAAGAATTCTTCACATTCACCATTGGTAGAACTTTCTAATCTTTAAAGGACAATATTTTGAAAAATATGATTAAAGCAGCAGGTTTAGGCCTTGTAGTTCTTAGCTCTTCTTTCTTTGCAACAGCGGCTGAAGCTGCGCAAAAAGTGGGCTATGTAAATACTGCACAAGTATTCCAGGCTCTACCTCAGCGTGAAGTTGTTCTTCAAAAAATGCAGGAAGAGTTCAAAGATAAAGCTGCTGAGCTTCAAAGTATCCAAGCTGAAGCTAAGACTAAGATTGAAAAGCTTAAGCGTGATGGTGAGCTATTAGGGCCTGATGAAGTAGAGAAACTTCGTATTGAAGTCGGCCAACTAGACAGCAAATACAAAATCAAAGCTCAAGCATTAGAAAAAGCAAGCCAACGTCGTGAAGCACAAGAGAAGCAGAAGCTATTCAAAGTAATTCAAGATGCTGTAACTAAAGTTGCAGAGAAAGAAGGCTACGACATGATCGTTGATATTCAAGCTCTGCAGTACGGTAAGCCAGAATACAACATCTCTGAAAAAGTAATTAAATCACTGAAATAAGTTTTATGAAGAATCTGACCTTAGCCGAATTGGCAACGATTACCGGTGGAGAGCTACACGGAGACGGTGCAGTTACCGTTTCAGCAGTCGCTCCTATGGATAAAGCGCAAGAAGGAAATATTACGTTCCTTTCGAACGTGAAGTACAGCAAGCACCTTGGCGACTGTAAAGCATCCGCTATTATGGTTAAAGAGAGCGAGCGTGAACTGTGTAAGACCAACGTTATTGTGGTCAGCGACCCTTATGTTGCTTTTGCTAAGGTTGCTCAAGCGCTTGATACCACGCCAGCGCCAGCTGCTGGTATTGCTGATTCTGCTTCAATTTTAGGCGACGCGACCATTGGACAAAATGTGTCTATTGGTGCCAATGCTGTGATTGAAACTGGCGTAGTGCTTGGTGATGACGTCGTTATCGGTGCTGGTTGCTTTATTGGTCAAAATGCAAAAATTGGCGCAGGTACTAAGCTTTGGGCTAACGTAAGTGTTTACCATGAAGTGGTGATTGGCGAAGCATGTTTGATTCAATCTAGTACAGTGATTGGATCCGATGGTTTTGGTTATGCGAATGAGAAAGGCGAGTGGGTTAAGATCCCGCAAGTCGGTTCAGTTCGTGTTGGTAACCGCGTAGAAATCGGCGCGTGTACTACCGTTGACCGTGGCGCATTAGATGACACTATTATTGAAGATAACGTTATCTTAGATAACCAACTTCAGATAGCTCATAATGTTCACATCGGATATGGTTCTGCTATTGCAGGTGGTACTATCATTGCCGGCAGCACAACGATAGGTAAGTACTGTATTATTGGTGGCGGTTGTGTGATTAATGGTCATATAGAAATCGTTGACGGCGTTACAATCACCGGTATGGGGATGGTAATGCGCAGTATCACCGAAAAAGGCATGTACTCTTCAGGTATTCCTTTACAGCCAAATAAAGATTGGCGTAAAACAGCAACGCGAGTTCATCGTATTGATGAAATGAACAAGCGTTTGAAAACCGTTGAAAAACTTATCGAGAACAGCGCGGAATCATAATTCCAGCATTTCTAATAAAAGGCTCGCGTACAGCGAGTCTTTTTCGTTTATAATCCTTCTCATTAAATAAAGAATATACATAGGAATACGACTTTGACTACTGAACAGACAACGATGAACATTACTGAAATTCAGGAACTATTACCTCATCGCTACCCATTCTTAATGGTTGATCGTGTGACTAGCTTTGAAAAAGAAAAGACACTGACTGCGATTAAGAATGTTTCTGTTAACGAACCTCAGTTCACAGGCCACTTCCCACAACTTCCTGTATTCCCAGGTGTGTTGATCTTAGAAGCAATGGCGCAAGCAACAGGTCTTCTAGCATTTAAATCTTTTGGTGCTCCTTCTGGTAATGAGCTTTACTACTTTGCTAGCGTAGATAAAGCGAAGTTCCGCAAGCCAGTAGTGCCAGGTGACCAATTGGTTATCGAAGTTGAGTTCTTAAAAGAACGTCGTGGCATTGCATCGTTCAACGGTGTAGCGAAAGTTGACGGCGTAGTTGTATGTTCAGCTGAACTTAAATGTGCTCGTAGAGAGTTTTAATATGATTCATGAAACAGCGAAAATTCACCCGGCAGCAGTAATCGAAGGTGATGTAACTATCGGTGCTAACGTGACGGTTGGTCCTTTCACTTACATTGCTGGTAACGTGACAATTGGTGATGACACTGAAGTGATGTCGCATGTTGTGATCAAAGGTCACACGACAATTGGTAAGCAAAACCGAATCTTCCCACACGCAGTGATTGGAGAAGAAAACCAAGATAAGAAATACGGTGGTGAAGACACGACTGTTGTGATCGGTGACCGTAATGTGATTCGTGAAGCAGTTCAGATCCACCGTGGTACAACTCAAGACAAAGCTACCACTGTGATTGGCGATGACAACTTACTTTGTGTAAATGCTCACGTAGCGCATGATGTTATTGTTGGTAACCATACTCACATTGGTAACAATGCTATTCTTGGTGGCCACGTAACCGTTGGCGATTATGCGGGTGTTATGGCGCTTTCTGCTATTCACCCATTTTGTTCTATTGGTGCTTATGCGTACATTGGCGGCTGTTCTGCGGTTGTTCAAGATGTACTGCCGTACGTGCTTGCACAGGGTAATCATGCCGCTCCATTCGGCCTCAACCTAGTGGGCTTGAAGCGTAACGGATTTGAGAAACCAGAAATTCGAGCATTACAGAAAGCGTACAAAGAGTTATACCGTTCAGGCAAAACACTTGAAGAAGCGAAAGCCGCTTTAGTTGAAATGGCGAAAGAGTTTGCTTCGGTAACTCCTATGTTAGAAATGCTAGAGAGCTCTGAGCGCGGTATTATTCGTTAATACTTGATGTGGTTATG
>NZ_JBFRSN010000190.1:0-3355 GCF_041473595.1 Vibrio sp. 10N.222.46.A1 | reverse complement strand
GTATGGCGGTAAGGTTCGTATGGACATCATGCGTTACCACCCAGAAGACGAACTAAAACAAGCGCAAATGGTTTATCTAGAAGACCCGTTTGGCAACCTATTCGAATTCTACTCGCACACATACGAAGACACGTACGCGACTGATTACGAGTAATCGCGTTACCTGCCTGTCATAAGGTAGAAAACCGAACCCCCCCTAAAGAGGATTGGTAGAGATACCAATCCTTTTTGTATTTGGATCGACTTCGATTGGCCTGACACATAAGAATGCCGTCGAGAAGAAGCTTCCGCTGAAGCGTATAACTCGCCGGAAAGTGACCTTACGATTTTAGTTCGGTAGGAGAGTGCCCAGTCCAATTTTTGAATGCTCGGCTGAATGCGCTCGAATCTGAGAAGCCAAGTTCGTGAGCGACATAAGTAATATTACCGTCGTTTTGGTTAAGTAAGGTCAGGCTCAGTTCAAGTCGATACTTATCAAACAAACGACGGAAACTCACACTTTCTTGTTTAAGTTTACGGTTCAAGGTTCGAGGGCTTATGTGCAGGTTGCTTGCTACGCTATCTAGGTTTGTGTCTTTCACTGCAAGCACCTTGAACGTTTCATTCACTTTGTAGATTAAGTTGGTTTTTAACACCTTTTCCATCTGTTGGTCAGCAATTCGTACTAACTCTGCATGAAAATCAGGTTGGAATTGGCGAGGCTTTCTCTGTGCCAGTTCGTTAGAGAAAAGGAGATATCGGGCAGGGTAACCTTCTTTCATTTCTATATTGAATACGCGCTCGAAGATAGCCAAGAACTCATCGCCAATGGTGCTCTTGTTGATATGAATGGTAAGTTTTTGCTTGGGCGCATTGAGGTACTTTCGAATGAGCTTGAGAATAATACTGAAATAGAGCCCCAAGCTAATGTGTGTCATTAGCGTTGACTCATCAATGTATTCGGGTGTCACTGTCCAAAGTTCCAGTTCACCGTTATCGGTTTCACGACTGAATATCTTCAATAGTGGGTGTATATGAATTGAATATCGACTCAGTAGTTCACAAAAGCTGGAGATATTGGGGGCGGTTAGCATGGCCATGACCGGAGCGCCCATTTCAAGCTCATCAAAGTAACGGGCTGATTCATCAAACAAGTCGATCAGTTCATGATCAAAACGTTGGTAGATATTGGTGATCCCGGTTTGAAGCTGATGGGCCGAAATCGTTTCGGCGGAGCAAAGTTGTTCATATACCTCTGCCCCTGACCAGATGTCACTGCTGTCTCCAATTCTAGCTTGGATCGCTGAATCTAAAGTTTTAAACCAAAATATGGGCAACTGAGTACTAAAACTTTCCACCATAACTTCCTGTTATTGCTGGTTGTTGAAGAGTGTTCTCCTCGTTAATGTGCCTCAAATTATAGGATTTTTTTACTGGTTACAAGCAGTGAAAAGCTCAGTTAGACCTTAGAACTTGTAATCAACACCTACTGAAACTACATATTGTGACGATTGGTAATATTCAATATTCGATGTGGTTGTTTTTGCACCTAATAGTGATACTAGAGACCAGTTTTTTGCATCAAAGATATTGGCATATTCATAGGCGATAAATGCACCGAAATCTTTGTCTTCACGCGTCTTATTGAAAATAGGGTTCTCTTTATCATAGTCGCGTTTTGCTGCGTTGATCGTGAAAGCCAGACCATGATTGCCGAATCTTTTCGCTAAGTTCACCTCTGCTCCAACACTCAGGAATGATAACGCATTACCCTCAGAGTTCGACGAGAAAACATTGATTGAAGGCGTGAGAATGCCAGACCCATCTTTTAAGAAGTACTGGTAACCCGACTTTAGGTAAAAATACTCTCGCTCTCGCGTCATTAATGCTCGCTCTTCGTCCGTTAAATCAAGTCCTTTTAATCCTGTGTTTTCTTTTTTCACATCGGACTCGCCAAAAGCCATATCGATATTAAAGTTAGTCCCCATCATTTTAGACAGCTGCATTCGAACCACGTTGCCGGTTAGGTCGGTTTCTTCTCTCTTCGAATCAACGGCATAAGGGTCATCCCACACTTCGCCAGAGATCAGCGTTGGTAAGATGGAAAAGTCGATAACCATCCCGCTCTCCAGTTGCTGTCTATAGCCCACTTCAAATGCCAACGTACCTGTAATGATGTCGTCTCTAGAGGTGCCTAAGAAAATTTGCTTGTGATTCAAAGCGCCAAAGGTGTACTGCATCGAACCTAAAATAGCGACCATTCCATTGGCTTCAGTTGCACCAGACGACATTAAATCGGTTTGAGATTGATGATTACTTTGGCCAACATCTAAGTTGCTTGAGTTTGCGGTGAAGCCGGTTAGGAAGGTCATGTTGCCACTGAAACCTTCGCTTGGTGCTAAAGCTGCGTATGAAGGAGAAGCAAGCATCATAGTTGCCAAAAATAGGGAGATAATATGTTTCATCAATAGACTCGTACTTGAATGGTTTTTAATCGAACTGATTTCGAAATCGAATAGCTCTTGAAAATAAATAGCTCTTGAAAGTGAATTGCTTTTTAAAGTGCATTGCTTCTTAAAGTGCTATTGGGGCTTTTTTATTTGCCCAAGGCTTGGCGCTTTCTAGTTGATAGGCCAATTCAAATAAGAGGCGGTCGTTGCCTCTTGCTGCGGAAAAGTGGCTGCCGACTGGAAGGTTCTGCTTGTTCCAATAAGAGGGAGGCGACTTGATGGGAGAACACGCAATATTCGCTAAAGTAGGAAGAGAGTTCGTTGCAGCTGAAGGCGCAACTTTACCCATGGCTTCGAAAAAATATCGATATTTCAATTCACTGACAGTCATCATTTCTATCCCAAGTTAGAAAGTCACTATCCTTGTTTCGAAATCTAGCTTGCTAGATCTATCTTCACTCCGTGTGCTGATTTATGGGAGTAGAATAAAGATCAGGGTGTTGGTTTGCAGTGCAAATATCGCCAATGCTCATACTATTTACGCCAACTGGATTGTCGGGTTATGTGTAGGTAAGCGTTATTACTACACAAAAAAGTAGCCATCGTCGTTCTGAATAGAATGATAAAGAAACAAACAACATTAAGACGTTGTTAAAGTTGACGTTTTAAGGATAAAACCTTTCATGAAAATGACGGAAGAAAGCGTAGTTTATGGAAATATTGCGGGCTCATACCGAATGGTAGCCTTGACTGAGCTGTGACTATACTCAGCACAATATTACTAACCAACAACAACGAAAATAGAGAAACATGCAGAGATTAGCGTTCCCAAATCACATGAAAAAACGACATATCATCTTTACCGCTCTTATTCTTATGATATTAGCTGGATGCACCTCAACGTCGGCTGTCGGCAGTTCTAAAAC
>NZ_JBFRSN010000189.1:0-8581 GCF_041473595.1 Vibrio sp. 10N.222.46.A1 | reverse complement strand
TATCTAAGTTGACATTTTTACGCGACATACGGAACAGGGTAAGCCTGTATACCTCCCTATGGGAAAGCTACCTGTGAAGGTGGCCGATAGGTATGCAGGTAAAGGAGGTTAGAGAAAGCAAATGATGATTTCGAATGAAATTAGTGCATCTTCTTACAACGAACCGTGGTCTCTCAATTACTGAGTGCTCATTGGCGAGGTATTAAAGCTTCAAGTGCGTATCGCAAAGGTAATTAACACGAAGAGCTAATGTTGCGATCAACTTTTGGTCTCGCTCTAGTCCTATAACGATTTAATTACTGGGTGCTTCACTGTGCCTTTGTGGAGGCTTGAGCCGTATGCAGTGAAAGTTGCACGTACGGTTCTGAGGAGGGTGGCACCTGGTAACAGGTGCCGTCTATCCGACATTTCCTTTCGGCTTGAAGAGATTTGGCGGATCAAAACCAAACTAGAGATTGATAGTAGTTGGATGTAGCTTGCGTTACTTAACTGAGCCATTCTTGATAACAAACTAAGATCGAGTGATTTTCTCTACTTCCGGGGTTGCGAGGTCTCTTCGCAAAATAGGATATTTAGCCGTGTTAAGCAGATTCAGAGAAAAACAGACCTTGAAGTTCAATTTGAGAAAAAGACAAGAACTCAACAGAGTCTCATGAAATGGATTTTGATGACTTCCAACAGCCAGCAATTTTCTTTTCCAAGCCAAATGCGAAAGCAACAACCGATTAGGTATATACAGGCTTAAATTAAAAGTTGGAATGTTCGATTTTCTTCTTTGATTTGTAGGCTTTCATTGAAATTTTTAAGACAAGTTGTTCTTGTTTCGTTGAAATGAGCTGCTTAGTTAAAGCTTTGTGGTGTAGGTCCGTGATAAAGTTTTTTTCCCAAGGCGTAAGGCGGTCAAACCTTAATAAAATAGTGTCATTTAGTACATTGAACAACTCGTATTGGCTTTTATCCATTCGACTGCTAAGCATTCAATTAGAGCACTTAGCTAGAGAAATGACGTTAAGGCTTTCTACGTTCTCATTTTTGCCTAAGGTAATGATTCGATAAGAGACCCCCCTCTCTAATAGTGGTCTTATTTCGATGTTGTCACAAAAACTAACGGCGACTTTTTCTACTAAGCTGTCCATATTCAAAGTTTTCTTTTTTACGAAAATAAGAGTGACACTATTGCCCTCTGACTGAGCATTTACGAGTGTGATTGAGCCTAACTCTTGTGGCAGTTGGCTTGAGATAACCGTCGCTCTATAATCGGCAAGCCCATTAGATTTTATTGGGCTTATCTGACAACCGTTAAGCATGACACTGACGAAGAAAATTACTGTTGTTCGTTGCATTATGCGCTTCTTCTCCCTTTAGGTGCCTTAAAATATTTATGGATATAACGTGAAGACATAGAAGATAAGAGCGCACTGTAATCTAAACTGAATGTGACTTTTTCCCCTACAAGTAGTGGTTTCTGTGAGGATTCAAGGACAAAGTGATCGCTAGTTGAAGACATGATCTTAATCCCATTCGGAGCCTTAAGCCCGCTGACACAAACATCTTGGCGGCCTAATGCCAGAATAGCTTGTGATACCTCCCCTCTATCTTGAAGGTTTTCTTTTTCACCAAAAGCATTTAACCCCCGACTTCCCCAAGGCAAAGTCGGTTTAATCTTGGATTCAATCACTTCAGCGGTCAAAGAAACCGCATCCGTATGTAAGCCTTTGATATTTTCGTGCTCTAAAGGCTCACAGCCTAAAAAAATTGCTTCTCCTATACGAAGGTTATTGACTCGAGTTAAGCCTGTTCTCTGAAGAGCCCAGTTAACTGAAGCAGAATTACCCCCTGAAATAATTTCTAGATTGACCCCAAATGTAGCTTCAATTCCATCGGCAAGATCAGAAAGAATATTCATATTTTGTTCATTTGGAGCGACGCCATACCGACAGGCTAAATTCGCACCAATTCCTTTTATCGTGATGTTCGGTAAAGAAATAATCTCTCGGATAAAATCAATCACGCGATTCGGCATCACACCTTCTCTGAGATCGCCAAGCTCAACCATAATAATGATACCGTGACGGCAATTTTGTTGTTCCGCTGCATGTGAAAGCCTCTGAATTACTTCAACTTCAGAATTTAAACTCATATCACTGTATTTTATTACACTCGCCACTTGACTTAGCATGGGCGTACGTATCAGCATTTTAGGGATAGCAATGCCTGATTCAGTCATCTTTTGAAGGTTTTCCATTCTTGAATCGGCTAACATTGTTACGCCAGCATCAATAAGAACTTGTGCGATGATAGGGTGGCCGAGGAAGACTTTTGTTACAGGTGTAACGGATATATTTTTTAGTGAGAGCTGAGTGATCAGGTACTGAGCGTTATGGTGAATCTTCCCACAATCAATGTCTAATCTAGGGCAGTTCACCCTTTTGCGGCCAGTTTTCTTGCTATCATAGGGAAGGCTGACGTTACGATGTGCAGTAGATGTTCGACAGGCTGTGATAATGCATCAGTAACCGGTATACCAAATTCGGTAGTGTAGCTGTCTATCGCACGACAGGTTTCATCTAAAGACATATCTTCATGATTCAGTGTTAGTCCAATAACATCGGTATTAGAAAACGTTTCGATAAGATTGATTTCTGAAGCAATCGAAGGCATTGGGCAATCAGGAAAATCACTACGATATAAACGTTTAGGAGCATGTTGCAATATCACACCCGCTGGACAACTGCCACGTAAGATAAATGCGCTGGTTGAAAACGCAGGATGACTCAAGGCTCCTTGCCCTTCAATAATAATCAGGTCCGGATTTTCTTTTTCATAGGCCTGTACAATGACAGATTCCAACTCACCGGCACAAAATTGTGAAGGGACAGCATCGAGTGCAACGCAGTATTGTGCGCCTTGCATAATACCTGTTTGACCAGTGGCAATCAGAACGACGTTAAGGCCTTTTCTAGTCAGTTCATTCGCTAATATTGTTGCTGTTGTTCGTTTTCCTAGCGCGCAATCCGTCCCCATTACAGCAATTCTCGGACATTTAACGTTATGTATTTTCCCGCTAAACGTTTTCAGATCGCCTTTACTTTTGGGTTTGCGAGTATCGAATATTCGAACGTTATTCTTTAAGCTAGCTTCTAAAAATAGAGGATCATCAGTTAGGAATTCATGTAAGCCATTTACGATGTTCATTCCTAGTGACATGGCATTTAAAATGATGCTTTTATCTAAGTCAGATAAAAAACCACTTGATGGCGCAATGCCAAAGATGAAGTAATCGGGAATGCTTTCCGCGTGAATGATAGCTTCTTCAGCATTGGCAAGGATCGGTATTCCATTGGCTTTGTTATCAAGTACTTCTCCAGCATCTAAGCCGGCAGATACACTATCAATAACCGATAGAATACGATAGCTTAATGAATGCCTCACTAGCCCATTAGCGGTTTTACCATCAATTTCACCGAAATTACCTTCGCAATATATAATTGCCGAAGGGATGACAGGTTTCACTTTCTGAGCAAGTGGTAGCCAAGGAGCGATATGAGTTACATTGTAGTTGGTTTTAAAATTTTCAATTCTAGTGAATTTGAAGATGTTTCTTAACTTTTGGGTTGAAATGGACATAATTAAAGCCTGCGGTGAGGCTTAGAAGGGCAACTAAGGAGTGCCGAGATGTGAGTTCGGAAAAGAAAAGAAGTCCCTACTAAGCGGTAGGGATAAAAACCAAGGTAACACACTTACCAGACTATTGTTGGTTAATATTAAGACACTTCTGCGTCTATCACTTTGAAAATTAGCCCTTACTAGAGTGAGTTATCGCCCGAGAATCGACTCAATTAACATCCTAATATCAACACAGATACCTAAACCGTTCAACTTCCTCATCAGTACGTGTTGGCATTGCTTTGATAAGTCTTCCTCTGCGCTTGGGAGCTCGTCTGTTTAGGTTTGGATGCTCTCACTTTTCGATTTTTAGGTTTACTCATAAACTGACCTGATAATATTCCACGAATGACTTCCCCTATCGCCTCAGAAGATAGCGATACTTGCGCATCATTCACATGGGCAAACGAAGCGTTGACGGAATACGCTTATGACCTAACAACTGCGGTGCCATTCATCATTTTTGACAAAAGACCATCTCAGCCCCGTCACCTCTTAAATTAGACAACCCATTAAAAGGAGCAATTTTAGCACCTTAAAACGATTTTAAGCTGCTTTGGCTCTTCCATACTTAAGATGTGTGATTAAGCTATTTTTTACGGTTTTGCTTAATGCCATCACAAGGATTCTCCATACAAGACGCTGCTGAACAGCATACTTAAAAATAGAACGAAGCACATCAAGGTTACGGTTGGCAGCGCCAGCCTAAGTCAACTAAATTCATCAAATCAACGTTGTACATGGTATGAATCAAGGCTACTGACGGGATAGCACACAAACTCTGGCAATAAATGTCTTTTCAAGGCACTCCTTGCTGTCCCTATCGAATCAAATTTCCATGTCGTGCACACCATAAACCATACATGACTCCTTAACCAATTCATCAAATTTATTGCAGGATTATTAGACAAAAAATCCCTTTATACAGAAACCATTTCCAACGTGTTCCAATCTTAGCCGAGTGGTTAACTCGCGCAGCTCAAGAATCTACCTTACCGCCTTTTGACCACTTTTTTCTTAATTCAAAAAGAGTGGCAAGAGTTGAAAATGGCGAGTTGGCTACATGACTGTGGAAAAATCACGACACCCGAAAGTGTGGTCAAAAAATCAACAAAACTGGAAGCGATTTATAACCGGATCCACGAAGTAAGAATACGCTTCAAGCTTCTTAAACGTGAGGAAGAAATTACGAAATTGAAGTCTTTGGTGCAAGCGTATCCAGTTGGATGGTGAGATCAACTAATAGAAAATTGTGAACAGTTGAATCAATATTTTTAATTTTTAGCTCAGCTTAATTTGGGAGCAGAGTTTATCACACCAACTGAACCTAATATCATCTCACGAATGTGGACTCTAACCTTAAGTAAACAACTCGGTACATCTTCAGAAGAAATGAAGCAGTACACGAAAAAAGATAAATACCCAGCCGAAGCAATATCAGGCGAATAAAGGATAAATGCACAACTTAGGTATTCAGAGCGGCACGTTAACAGAGAAAGAACGGTTTATCATCAACGATCACATTGTTCAAACCATCCATATTTTGGAGTAGCTACCGTTCCCACAACATATTCGAAACTTGGCAAAAATTGCGGGAGGCCACCATGAGAAAATTAATGGTAAGTGTAACCTATGGGCTTAACGGGCTCAGAGATGCCTCTTACCACAAAAGTCATGGCCATTGCCGATCTCTTTGAAGCGTTGACCCTGCTCTGTTCGCTTTTTTTTTAAGTTCGAGGGTTTGTAAACGTCTTACTGATGACTATTTACAGCCTGAGCAAATTGATGAAGTAAATATTAACGATTATTTAACGTGATATCGACGTTAAGAGCCTGTTCCTAGTCGTCATAAAGAGAAGAGGCCGATACGCGAACGTTGTTTCTCTCGTCCTTTCTACTTTCTTCGCAAACGTAATCTTCTCGCATCGGCTCAAAACTTGTTACGCCGTCACAATATATAATCCTGACACCTTAACCTAGATTGTCTTCTAGTCTTATGGAGTCGGTAGATTCGAAATCCTTAACGAGCACCTCATGTACCTAAACCGCCTTTACGGTGGAGTCAAAATCGGTCGAATTCACCTAGATATATCTCGGCGGATCTTGTGGGACAAACTGTCATGCGGCCTCCTAAAAACTGCATCGAACATAAAAACAAAACCGGCTTTCTTTTGCGCGAGCTGAGCGGTAATTTGCAATGCATCGATGGTATTACGCGCCATCCAATCGACTTTGGTAACGTGAATAATGTCCCCTTCCCTCGTAAAGCCCAACAACTGGTTTAGCTGTTAAATTTGAACGTCGGACGTTTAGTCTTAGGTACTGACACGGACATAGACAATTTTCATGAAATAAGCCTAGAATAAAACCAAATTTGGCGCCTAGTACTGTTGCCATTATCCGACACAGCATTGAACCATCCAGTTGCAAATTCTGATTAGCAATATAGACGATAATTTTATTTTCCATGCTCACTTAGAGTGCTTTGAGCACTTGTGAGGTAAGACGTGCAATACGGCTGACTTCTACAAACACCAAATTACCTATCCCAACCTTTTTGGTAGAGTCATAGAGCCCGTGCTTTTAGTTTGCTACATATTGGTTGTCTGAAGAGACTCCTAAATATGCGTAGTTCACCATGTTTTCACCTTAAATAAGATTATCTAAGGTAGACAAAAAAGTGAACGGATATAAGAAAGTGCGAACAGAGTCAGACAAAAAGACAGCACCGAAATTCGGTGCTTTTTGAAAATGTGAGAGCTAGCTTACAAAACGTCTCTGAGGTTTTTACGCTCTTCAATTTCTTCTTGTTCCGGGATAGTTCCAGGCAGCGTAATTTTTTTTGGATTTTGCTTAATACTTTGCACCGATCGAACAGACTTAGACGTCTTGGATTTCAAACTGAATACCTGTGGATTAATCGTAAGGTTTTGTCTTACTTCAACCGCAAACTCTTGATTTTCATTTTCAGGTAAATAATTACTCTTAAGGTACTTAATCGACAGGAAATCCTTGTTTCTCTTTAACGTAAATAAGCACTTTGTTAATCGCATTATCGACGTTAAACCAGCCCCAGATGCCATGGTAATTTCTTGATTACCACGAATTTCCTCTTTATTCACATGATGAACAAGCAATAAACTAGCGCCTGATTCACTGGCAAGGCTTTGGAAGACATTTTTGATTAAGCGATCGTGTTTGACTTCCTCACAACGGCCTATTGACTCAGTCACGGTGTCTACTATCACTAAATCGAATTCAGAGAAAATTTGTTTGAGTTGTTCTAAATACTGCTTATGTTCTACTTTTTCTTGTGCAGAGCTGTCGGGCGGGAGCACTATCGGTTCAATGTCCGTTAAAAAATGTAGATTTTTTTTTAGCTCTGACTTAATGGTGGCAGTGCAATTAACCAGCTTTTCTTTCATTCGAGATTGAATCACGCCAGCCCCGTCTTCTGAACTCAGTACCAAGGTTTTAGCCGGTTTGTCGGCCGCGCTCATCCCTAGTAAAGACATTGAAGAAGCGTGTTCCATCGCAATACAAAGTGCAAGGTGAGATTTACCGACATTCGGTGCGGCAATCAACATACCTACATGCCCTTTGAGTAAGCCTTTTATACTGAACTCTAGGCTTTGGCTCGCAGGTGAAGACATCAAGCTATCAAGAGATTGAGTAATCATGATTTACCCTCCCCAATATAAAAGATCTGTATACCATTACCAACATCGCGAAATTGAAGACTAAAATCTTTTTCAATTTGCACGGCATTGGCCAACAAATCTTTTCTTAGATCGCTACGGAAGCTATGGCTGACTTTAGAAGCAATAGACTGAATGTAACTATCGAGCGCCCATTCAAACTTTTTGTTATGTAAAAATTCTGCTTTGTGCGTGGTAATGTATTTTAAGAATGAGCGAACTGACGGTTTACTATAGTTGGTCATTTTGTGTTGTTCTAATCGATAATAGTAACCATGGTCGCGTATCGCTTGTAGCAAGCGCATGTCTGGCACTAAGAATACATGGTTAGTTAGATTCTTACTGTTTTTACGGCCGGTTTTGAATTTACTTCGATCACAATAGAAACGGTAATCTTGCACAAATTCTAAGGGCTTTTTGCCTACAACGTTCTGTTCTTCATCGAGTTCATTAATCACCAAATGAGCCGTTGCCAATTGAGTAATACGACGCTCAATTTGATCGTAGTTCGGACGAGTTGTCGCCATTCCCATTCGGGTTGCTAGCTCATACATACTCATCGATAAAACGGTTGCATCCCGGTCAATAAAAGAGTCGAAACCATCTTGTTGAGTGTCAGAAATATCACCATCAGAAATGGTTTGATATACTTGGGACCAATTTAAACGAGATCCCGCTTCATAAGAAGCATCGTCGAGTTGAATAGTTTGAGCATAGGCCAGCATAGTCTCGAGGATATCGCGATGAGGTTGTAGGAGATAATCTACATGTAGATCAACCCTGAAGCTTTTCCCATAGCTATTAATATTAACACTCTCTAATGGGTGATTTGGATCTGTACCACCACTCTGAGCAATTTGAATCAATTTTGACTGCATCGTTGAAGTCAAACGAGAAGCAGGATGAAAAATAGTTGCTCGAGAGAACAGAATCGATGAGATAAACCGATTTTTTCGGTCTTCTTCATTAATAACCGTCAGGCTAGAGTTGGATGATAACGTCATGATCATTACCTAAGAATGAGATAGTATCATTTTAACAGATAACCTTACTTACATCATCAACTTCGGTAGATGTCTATATTATTTCGGTAAATATCTATAGCTCGTCACATAAATTATGTATAAATATCGGTAAATAACTACTTGTTTCGGTAAATGTTTAGTTACTTCACAATGATCAAACTATGTATTTAATTCATAATTTATCTAATGTTT